>JBHHYG010000374.1:0-3590 GCA_046757445.1 Acidobacteriota bacterium | reverse complement strand
CTCGAGCCAAGCGCAACGCAGTCATCGCGGCCCTGGCGCTCGCGCAGCCGCGAGCTGTTGAGAAATGCGGATTAAGGAAGGATGTGCAGCGAGCTGCGGAAAAGTCGGTACTTGCCGGCCTGTGGATCCGCCAGTTGCACCTGCAGGATGTAGTCACCGGGGAGGAGCTGCGGCAGGACGAGGGCACCGCGATGAACTCCGACGGCATCGGCAACCAGGCGAACGGCTCCCAGCACGGCGAGCTTCAAAGTGCCTGACCCATTCAGGATCTCGCCGCTGATGGTTGCCTCACTCACCCCCCGCACCTGCAAGTAGGCGAAGGCCGGCTCTCCCGCCAGCAACCGCCCTCCGACCACCGGCTGCGGGGTGTCGCTGCCCTGGCTGGCGAACAACATGAGGTCGCTCGGTTGCCAGGCCGCGGCCGGCTCGGGGACCATCACCTCGAGCTCGCCAGCGCCGAGCTTGCCGCTCGCGGAGTCTTGCACCACCACTCGTAGCTCGTAGCTGCCCGGCTCCAGCGTCCACTCGTGGGTGTAGAGGATCGCCCGCGAGGTCGGCAGGGGAGCGCTCGAGGCACCCTGCGCTGGGATGATCTGCTGGTGAATCTTCTCGTGGGCCCTGTCGGCGATCTGGTCATGGTCGTCGAGGACCAGCGCATGGATCTCCAAATCGAAGAGGGCCCGACCGTCGGCGCTGCGGGTGGCGGTGAGCGCCCCTCTGTCGACGGAAAGGGCCAACTGCACGGCAGGGTTTCCGTCCGCCGACCACTTTCGATACGCCTGCACCGCCAGTGGCAGTTCAGCGACGGCGCCAGGAAGCGCCAGCGCCGCCTCGATGGTGCGGGCGTGCCGCTCCTCGGCATGAAGGTCGAGGTAGCCGCTGCGTGCCCGCACCTTGACGCCTGAGCGGCGGACCCGCACGCGGAGATGGTGATAGTTGCCGTCGCCGTACGGCGGCGGGGGTGCATAGGTCAGCAGATAGAAGCGGCTGGTGTCCTCCTCGATGGCTTGTAGCACCTGGCCTAGATCTGACACGGCGATGAAAGACTTGCCCCCGGTTTGCTTCGCCGTCTCGACGAGCGAATCTCGCAACTCCACGAGCCGTTCCCGCCGTCTTCTGCGCTGCTGCATCATGAGGTCGGGCCGGGTCACCTTCTGACCTCCCGGAAGGGCCCTCGTGCTGGCGTCGGCAACTCCATAGGTCAAGCCCTGGATCGAGCTCGGGTCGACGGTGTAGATGCTGACGTTGGCGCTGTTGGCAATGCGGTGCAGCGCCGCCATCATCGACACCAGCTCGGGATCCGGCTCGGCTTCGGTGAGCTCCGGATCGACAGTCGGCCGACCCCGGGACTCGCTGCCGGTGAGGGTGATTCCCGACGATACCCAAACCAGCGCCGTGCGGCCACGCCGGGCCGCCAAGCCCTCGGCGAACTTGGTCAACAGCTTCAGCGTGTAGCGGCTGCGAGCGTGCTCTTCTTGGCGGATGGTGAGTTCTTCGAGATCCTTGACCTTCTCCATGAGATCGGAGGAGGGGGCGTCGTCCCCTGGCTCCCCGCTGCTGAACTCGTCGTCCCTGAACTCCTCGATGCGCCGGTCCGCCTCGATCAGTCGCTCTTTGAACGACTTTCGTGTCAGCGGCGTCTCCTGCACCTGTTGCGCCGCGGCGCGGATGCGGGCGACGTCGCGGGTGAGCGGTACGAGCTCCTTCAGCCGGCCGGCCTGGTCGAGGAGGTAGGCGGCGCGCGGCACGCCCAGCGATGAGGTCTCCGCGAGCAGAGTCTCCCAAGCCTCGGTGAAACGCTGCTTATTCCTGCGGTCGAGGCCCGGAAAATCGATCAGAAAGATGATCGCCCCGAGCTCGTCGTTGCGGTCAGAGGAAAGGGCGACTCCTGACGCCGTCGCCGGCGACCGCTCTCCGGCTGCCGTGGCGGTTTCTGCAGCGGTTCGGTCGGACACTGCCGGGACGGTCGCTGCGGTTTTTCCAGCTCGTGCCGCGGCCGAGTCCCCAACCGTGCCTTGAGCATTTGTCGGGGTGAATGTCGCCCGAGGTGTCAGCTCCACCAGCTGGGAACTGAGAACCTTCTGCGGCACGCCGTCCTCGAAGAGGAGGAAATCCTCGGGCCGCAGGTCGTCGACGAAACGGCCGTCGCCATCGGTAACGATGACGTCGACGCGCACCCGCTCGACGGTCGATTCAAAGGATGGTCGTTGATGTTCCTGAATGCCGGTGGCTGCTGTTGAAGTCGACAGCAGTGCCAGCATGAGCGCTCCCGCAGACAGGGGCAAGGTGCGGTGCGCAAGGATGGTGCAGGATCGGCAGCTGCGGTGGAGCGGAAAGCACGTCTTCAAGCTACCGCTCCCGATACCACTTCTCCATGTCGTTGATGTATCGTTCCAGCTCGCCATAGACATTGGTTTGCGCGTAGATGTCCTTGAAGGAGAGCTTACGAAAATAGATCGGCTCCTTGTTGTTGCGCTCGAAGAGCTTCAGATGCGCCTCCATGCTACGAGGCACACCCTCGCGCGCGCCCGAGCCGACGACGCGCGGGGAACTCCCACCGGTGTTGCGGTCCTTGCGCTGGGAGAGCTTGTCGATGGAGATGGCGATCACATAGTCGGCCTGCTCGGGCTTCAACACCACGCCGAAGGAAGTGGATCGCTGCAACGCCTCCCTGAACAAACGCTGGACCCTGGCGATCTCGGCGCCGCTCTCTCGCACCCTATCCGCGCCGCGGATAGAATCCGGCCTGCCGCTCAACTCGCCGCTCCCTCCGATTGCCGGATTCTGTCCCGCACTGGCCGAGTTCGGGTTGGTATTGTACGGCAGCTCAGCCTGCACCCTGACCTCATCGCTGGTGATGGCGGCGACGTAGATCCTGGGCGCCTCGAGTTGCGCCTCGAGATCATCGGGTGGCGCCGATCTCTGCGCCATCTGACGGAACTTGTCGCTCATGTCGGTGCCCGCCTGGTGGGCGAGGATGGCCTGTTGCCAGGCGGTTTCGTAGTCGCCGGCGTTGAAGGCGGCCAGCCAGGCGAGATAGTGGGTGTGCGGGTGCCCAGGATTGAGCTCGGCGGCACGAAGCAGCGAGTCTCGCGCCTCCTCCATCCTGTTGAGCAGGCCGAGGGCCCTGCCGCGCTGGTAGTAGGCCTCCCAGTACTCAGCGTCTTCCTCGATGGCCTTGTCCAGCTGTTTGAGAGCATCCTCCGGCTTGCCGTCCTTGATCAGTTTGACGGCTTTTTGGGTGGCCTTCTTCGCCTTCTTGGAATCGGCGCTGGCGGGGGCAAGAAAACCGACGGTGACCAGCAGCAGGACGCTGATCGCGATCGCCAGTCGCGGTGAAAATCTCGTCGCGCTCTTCTGTATTTCCGAGCTCGCCGGCTGCTGGAGCGGATCGTGGCACTGAGCGAAGATCATGCTGGGACTCCTCTGCGGGGAGGGTTCTCTGACATATGGCTGGGGAGTGTCACTAGCCCGAGCTTCTCAACGGCTCGCGGCTGCGCGGGCGCAAGGGCTGCGATGACTGCGTTGCGCTTACCTCGAGGGCTCGACGTACTGCACGAGTACGCCTGCGCCCTCGAACCGGCGCGCGC
>JBHHYG010000373.1:0-3601 GCA_046757445.1 Acidobacteriota bacterium | reverse complement strand
ACCAGGATCGGCTCGATCAACACCGGTCCGGCTTTCTCTGCTGCACTCTTAAAAGCCATGCTGCCGGCGATCTTGAAGGCTATTTCCGACGAATCCACCTCATGGTAGGAACCGTCGCACAGGGTTACCTGCACTCTCTCCATCTCGTAGCCCGCCAGCGGACCACACTCGAGCGCCTCACGAATCCCCCGCTCCACCGACGGGATGAACTCGCGCGGAATCGAACCTCCAGTGATCTTGTCGATGAATAGAAGCTTCTCCCCTTCGCCAGCAGGAAGAGGCTCGACTTCGATCACCACATGGCCATACTGGCCGCGCCCACCGGTCTGGCGTACGAACCGACCCTCCCCTCTGGCCGCCTTAGTGAAGGTTTCGCGGTAGGCCACCTGCGGCCTTCCCACGTTGGCCTGGACCCCGAACTCACGCAACATGCGGTCGACAACCACCTCCAGGTGCAGCTCCCCCATACCCGAGATGATGGTCTGCCCAGTGTCCTCGTCCCGATGCCTCTTGAAGGTCGGATCCTCCTGCGCCAGCTTGCGCATCGCCTCGCCGAGCTTCTCCTGGTCAGCACGGGTTTTCGGTTCGATGGCCATGGAAATGACCGGCTTCATGAATTCCATCGACTCCAGCATGATTGGATGCTCCAGGTCACAGATAGTGTGCCCGGTGGAGACGCTCTTTGGCCCTACGGCGGCGGCGATATCGCCGCAGTTGACCTGCTCTATTTCCTCGCGCTTGTTGGCGTGCATCTGGAGCAAACGACCGATGCGCTCCTTTTTGCCAGCAGTGGCGTTGTACACGGTGCTTCCCGCTCGCAAGGAACCCGAGTAGACGCGAAGAAAGGCGAGCTGGCCAACGAAAGGATCTGTCATGATCTTGAAAACCAGTGCCGAGAGTGGGGCATCATCGCTAGGCTCGCGTTGAAGGCTCTCACCCGTCTCCGGATGTCTGCCCTGGATCGCCGCCACGTCCAGCGGCGAGGGCAGGTATTCGACCACGCCGTCGAGGAGTGACTGCACGCCCTTGTTCTTGAAGGCGGCACCACAGAGCACCGGCGTCAGTTTCAGGGCCAGGGTTCCCTGGCGCAGAGTGGCGATGAGTGTTTCGGGCGAAATCTCGTCGCCAGCCAAATACATCTCCAAAACCTTGTCATCGATCTCGCTCGCCACCTCGAGCGCCTTCTCGCGCGCTGCCGCCGCGGCCTCGGCATACTCGGCAGGGATCTCCTCTTCCTTGATGCAGGCACCGAGGCTATCGTCCACCCAGCGGTAAGTCCGCTGCCGGATGACGTCGATTACGCCGGCAAAATCGTCTTCCTTCCCCAGCGGCAACTGCACAGGTACGGGGTTGGCCCGAAGCCTGCTAATCATCATCTCGATACAGCGATCGAAGTTTGCTCCCACCCTGTCCATCTTGTTGACGAAGGCGATGCGCGGAACCTGGTAACGATCCGCCTGGCGCCAGACGGTCTCAGTCTGTGGTTCGACACCAGCGACGGCATCAAAAAGAGCGACCGAACCGTCGAGAACCCGCAACGAGCGTTCAACTTCTGCGGTGAAGTCGACGTGGCCCGGTGTGTCGATGATGTTGATCCGACAGTCACGCCAAAAACAGGTCGTTGCGGCCGAAGTGATGGTGATTCCGCGCTCCTGCTCTTGCACCATCCAATCCATCTCCGCGGTCCCTTCGTGCACCTCTCCGACCTTGTGCGTGATACCGGTGTAGTAGAGGATGCGCTCGGTCGTCGTCGTCTTGCCGGCATCGATATGCGCCATGATGCCGATGTTGCGCGTTTTTCCGAGCGGGATCTTGCGGGACACGTTCTGTTCTCCTGAAGGATGCCTACCAGCGATAGTGCGCGAAGGCCTTGTTGGCCTCCGCCATCCTGTGGCTCTCCTCCTTCTTACGCACGGCGTTGCCGCGACCACCACTGGCATCGAGCAACTCGCCGGCTAGCCGAGCCGACATGGTTTTCTCACCACGAAGTCGCGCCGCACCCACCAGCCAACGTAACGCCAAAGACGTCTTGCGACGCGGGTAAACCTCCATAGGAACCTGGTAGGTGGATCCTCCAACTCGCCGGGATTTCACCTCCACCGAAGGTCTGACATTGTCTACTGCCTTCTTGAAGATCTTCAGTGGCTCCTCAGGCTCTTTCTCCTCGATCATGCTCATCGCCTCATAGAAGATTCGTTGGGCGATGCTCTTCTTGCCGTCCTTCATCATGTGATTGATGAATTTCGACACCAGCCGGCTGTTGAAAACCGGGTCCGAGACCACCTGGTGTTGCTCGATCTTCGCACCCTTGCGGGGCATACCCGCACGCTCCTCACATCTGGTGGGATGGGGCAAATGCCCCATGACCACGCATTCGGTTGCTCAACCTGGGTGGGATTTCGGGGGTTGCCGGCGGACGCCGGCAAAGGCGGGGGGTGTTATACTTGGGGTTCTTCGTCCCGTATTTCGATCGACCCTGCTTTCTTCCTTCGACGCCAGCGCTATCGAGAGTGCCGCGGATGACATGATAACGGACCCCGGGAAGGTCCTTCACGCGGCCACCGCGAATCAGCACGATGGAGTGCTCCTGTAGATTGTGCCCGATACCGGGGATATAGGTGGTGACCTCGATCCCATTGGTCAGACGTACTCGAGCAACCTTACGGAGCGCAGAGTTCGGCTTCTTCGGGGTCGATGTGTACACCCGAGTGCACACACCTCGCCTCTGCGGCGAACTCTGCAGTGCCGGGCTGGACGTCTTGGAAGCTGCCCGCTTCCGTCCCTTCCGCACCAATTGGTTGATCGTCGGCAAATTCAGCCTCCGAATTTGTTCTGTTGCCCAACCGGCAGGCACCTATGAGCGGCCGCACTCGCCTTTTGCGGCGAATGCTGGGTTCGCTATGGAATTGCTCTACTTCCTGCCAGTGGGCATGCGCCACAGGAGGACACACGTCCCCCTTCCCAACTGCAGCCCTTGAGTATACCAGCCGGCCCGCGCCAGTCAACAACCCACGCGGAAGTGGAAGATTATGAGGAAATCCCTCAGACAGTGCTTTCCGCCACCCCTTCCTGCTGTTCGTCGCCCAGCCGGTCACGTGCTTCCGCAGCCTCGGCTTCGGCAGCAGCCTCCGCCATGCCCGCTAGAATGTCCGCTGGCCTGCGCCGCTCTGGCATCTCCTCGAGTAAACGCACCCGACGATACTCATGAAAGCCGGTGCCCGCCGGAATCAGACGACCCATGATGACGTTCTCCTTGAGGCCGTGCAGATAATCCACCGCACCGTTGATGGCGGCTTCCGTGAGCACACGCGTTGTCTCCTGGAAGGAAGCGGCAGATATGAAGGAATCGGTGGACAAGGAAGCCATCGTAATCCCCAGAAGTAGGGGTCGGCCCGTGGCTGGTTTTTCGCCTCGCGCCACGACCTTGCTGTTTTCGCGCTGGAACCTGAAACGGTCAACCTGGGCGTTCACCAGGAATTCGGTATCTCCCACATCCTCTACTTTCACCCAACGCATCATCTGCCGCGTCACGACTTCGATATGCTTGTCGTTGCTGTTGACGCCCTGCAGCCGGTAAACCTCCTGGATCTCGTTGACCAGA
>JBHHYG010000372.1:0-3612 GCA_046757445.1 Acidobacteriota bacterium | reverse complement strand
TTCAAACTCCTGGAGCGGTCAATGACCACTTGACAGACCATAGAAGCATCGGGTTGCGTCGCGAGGGCGTGGGAAAGGTGGAGGTTCCTGGTGGTCGGCAGGATCGAAGGAAAGCATTACTCCAGTGTGATCGCGTACAGAGACGACCGAACGCGCATCATCTCGGTACGGCGATCCCGAGAAGAGGAGATCGAGATCTATGAAAGCTAAAGAGCTCGACAAGAAGTTCGATGCAGGCGAAGAGATCACCGAACAGCTCGACTTGTCGAAGGCACGCCGTCCTGGGTTGGAGCAGAAGCGAGTCAATGTGGACTTTCCTGTCTGGATGATCCGGTCGCTCGACAAGGAGGCCACGCGGCTCGGCGTCCCTCGGCAATCGCTGATCAAGATGCTGATTGCGCGCCATCTCGATCAATCCCACGTCTGACTCGAAACGCAGGCGAATGAACTCTTGAGCGGCGACGATCCGTTTGCCCTGGCTTCCTTCGTGACGCTGGCCTAGAGTTAGTCATAGGAGTTGTCGCTGCCCTTACAAGAGAGGCGGGGAATGAACATCCTGGCCAGGCAACGGACTTGTAACCGGATGTTGCCGGCAACAAACTGTTTTGTGGGCCTTTTTGGCCTTCGAATTTGATCTAATGGCGACTCCTTCTTCATCAGTGCGAAGTGCCCTTTCTTTTTTGATGGTGGCCCTTCTGTCCGCCACGGCGTACTCCAGCGCCGGGGCTTCCTCGGCGGCCCAGAACCTCGTCACCGTCCCCGAGGAGCTGGCCATCGGCCGGCAGTTCGCCATGGCCGTCGAGGCCCAGTCGCCGATGATCAGGGACCCGGTGCTAGCGAACTACGTCAACCACCGCGGCCGGTTCATCGCCGACCACTCGTCCCGGCCCGACATCCCTTATTTCTTCAAGGTTATCGACGACCCCGAGATCAACGCCTTCACCCTGCCCGGCGGCCACATCTTCCTGAACCTGGGGATGATTCACGCCTCCGAAAAAGAGTCCGAGATGATAGGGATCGTCGCTCACGAGATCGGCCACGCGGCGGCCCGGCACTTCGTCAAGCAGTACACCAAGAGCTTCTGGGGCAATCTGGCGCAGACCGCCGGCCTGGGTGCTTATCCCAACTATTACGCCTATCTGGCCGGCAACATGTTCGGTGGCGCCACCTTCATGAAGTTCAGCCGCGATGCCGAGCGCGAGGCCGATACCCTCGGCTACCAGTTCATGATCGACAGCGGCTTCGATCCCCACGGCATGGTGCGCATGTTCGAGCGATTGCAGGAATAGTACCAACGGGACCCTGGCCCCCTGGAGAAACTGTTCCTCACCCACCCCCCTACCGACGAGCGTATCGCGGCGCTCAACAGGATGCTCCAGGAAAACCCCCCGCCTGATGGGTTGACCGACGACACGGAGATCTTCCAGTCGATCCGGGCCCGCGTCGAGAAGCTCTACGCCGACCACCTCAAAGAACGTGAGACGAGCAAGCAGAAGAAGAAAGAACAGCAACAGCAATAAAACAAGAAAAGGAAATGATCGCCGCCTTGCGTAGGGCCGCCCACGTGGTGTTGGCAACGCTGGTAGCGACCAGTCCTCTACTGCCGACCGTCGACGCCGCGGCCGCCTCGTTGCCGCCCGCAGCGGACAGCGGCCGGGGCGTGCCGCTGCCCCACACCTGCCCGGGAGGAGGGTACCCAGGGGCCAGCCGAGCTACGACCGCCCACCCACCGGCGGTTGGCGCCCTGCTCGCGGCAGCGCCCGTGGCGGCACAGGAGCAGCAGGGGGAAGCTCCGAGCCGACCGCCCTCGGGCCGCTGGGTGCATCTCGGCCGTGAGGCCTGGCGGCTCGAGCAGCTCGCTGAGGAGCTGACCGACGCCAGCATACCTACCCCTTCGGCCGCGGCCATCCAGACCGCGCTCGCGGAGGTCGGCGAGCAACGCTGGGACGACGCCAGAAAAACCCTCGACCGGGCGATCAAGCGAGACCCAGAGGAAGTATCGGCTCGCTATGCCCGGGCCCTCGTGCGGCTGCGCTCCCCCAAACCCCTCAAGCTCGAAGATGTGCGGAAGGACTTAGCGGTGGTGGTGCGCCTGCAACCCTTCTTCCGCAACGCCTTCGAGCTATGGCTATTGCTCACCCCGACGAAAGACGAACGCAAGTCGATGGCACATCTCCTCAGCAACCTCGAAGGCAAGAGGGAAGGAGAGGCGGCAGGACAGATTCGCTGGATGCGGGCGGCGCTGGAACTGCAACGGGGTAAGCCGAAGGATGCGCTGCGCCTGCTGGCCAAAGAGCCGCCGGAGAAAGCCGCTCCTGGAGCCGCCACCCAGAGAGCCTTGCTGGTCAGGATGTGGGCGCTTTTCGACGCCGAAGATGACGCCGCCGGTCAACGACTCTACTTCGACCTGCTCGAGGGTGCTGACAAGCAGCTTATGGAACGCTTCTATCGAGACGCGGTGCTGCTGGTCAAGGAGGACGAAGAGAAGAGCTTCGAGGCCGCCGAGGAGACGGACAAGGTCGAGTGGTTCCGGCAGTTCTGGACCCGTCGCGACCCACGACCCGCGGATGAACTCAACCCCAGGATCGGCGAGCACTATCGACGCCTCAGTAAGGCACGCCGTGAGTACGGGTTACAAAGCAACGGCCACGGCTACTTCGTCGATTGGCAGGAGTTCCTCAAGCTCACTCCCGAGTTGCCCTATTTCGCCCCCTCGGTAGTCTTCGACGATCAGCAAGCGAGCGGCTACTGGATCGACCATCGCGGTCTGTGGCTAGTTCGCCACGGGGAGCCGGACTACGCCGTCAAGCCCAGGCACTCGGGCAACCTGCACCTGGACGACAACACCACCTGGCTCTATTCGGCGTTCCTGCCGCAGCCGTTCGTGGTCCACCTGGTGCGGCGGCGCGCCCTCGGCGAATGGGTGCAGGTGCTCAACCTCGGAGTCGCCGCCGCCGGTAGCAGCAGCGTCGACGACGAGCCGGTGGAGGTGGCGGGATCGATGACCGGCGCTTTCCGCCAGCTCTACAGCAGCCGCGCCGATCTCGATCAGCTGTTCCTGATGATCACCCGCGCCGACTCGTTGAACCGATTAATCTCGTTGCTCACCAGCGAGAGCAAAGCCATGGCCGGCTTTGCCAAGTCCGCTCGCATCATGGACTCCACGGATTATTACAGTCGCGAGGACATGCTGCCGATGGCCCTATCGCTGGTCGACTGGCGCCGCCCCGACGGCCAGACCGATCTCGAGGTAGAAGTGGCCATCGACACCCGTGATATCGAATGGAATCAGACCGGCAAGGAGGCGGCGGTCGAGCTGTCGCTACTGCTCTACGACGCAGACTGGCAGGGTATCGTCTACCGTGCTGACCGACGCTACCCGGTGCAGTCCAGTGACCAGCAACCAGGCGGGACCTTCATCACCAGCTTCGATGCCGGGGCCATCGAGCCGGGCGAGTACCACTATGCGTTGCAGGTCAACGAACCGAGCTCGGGCCGCATCGGCATGGCCCGGGGAACGCACGCTGTCGATTACTACGGCACCGACTGGGTCGACCTCAGCGACCTGTCGCTGCGAGTTCCGGTACCAGGCTCTCCGCAAGGACCTAACGC
>JBHHYG010000371.1:0-3627 GCA_046757445.1 Acidobacteriota bacterium | reverse complement strand
ACGGCTCGCAGATCCCAGCCTGCCTCTGGTTCCTCGCTCGCAACAAGAACAACGGCCTGCCTGCGCCGGGCGGAGCGCGGCAGGCAGGCAAGTTCCGCGACCGCCGCGGCCAAACCCTCTTCATTGATGCCCGCAAGATGGGCTACATGGCGGACCGTACCCACCGCGACCTGAGCGACGAGGAGATCACCCGTATCGCCAACACGTATCACGCCTGGCGCACCGTTGGCCCTCACCCGGCCTCCGGCCACCCTCTCCCATTGGGAGAGGGACAGGGTGAGGGTGTCGCGGTTTACCGCGACATACCCGGCTTCTGCAAGAGCGCCACGACCGAGGAAATCGCCGCTCACGGCTACGTCCTCACCCCCGGCCGCTACGTCGGCGCCGAGGCGCAGGACGAGGACGACGAGCCCTTCGACGAGAGGATGCAGCACCTCACCGGCCAACTGCGCGAGCAAACGGCGGAGGCGCGCCGGCTAGACGAGGCGATCTGGAAGAACCTGAAGGAGCTGGGGTATGACGGGTGAGGAAATGTTGAAGTACAAGCGCGAGGAAATCCTGCGCATCGCTGCCAAGTACGGGGCGCACAACGTGCGCGTGTTCGGTTCCGTGGCCCGTGGGCAAGCCGATGAAGCAAGCGACGTTGACTTCCTTGTAGAACTGGAGCCGGGGCGTAGCCTCTTTGACCTCGGAGGGCTTCAGTTCGAACTGGAGGCGCTCCTCGGATGCCGTGTGGATGTCGTGACCGTGCGTGGCCTCAAGGCACGCATTCGTGAGCGGGTGCTTCGGGAGGCTGTGCCGGTATGAGGGATCCGAAAGAGCGTCTGCGGGACATCCTGGACGCCATCGCCGCCATCGAGCGCTATTGTGACCGGGACAAGGTGGCCTTTGAGCATGACGAGCTTTTGCAGGTGTGGTTCCTGCGGCACCTGCAGATCATCGGTGAAGCAGCCAGGGCGTTGCCCGAAGAGGTGCGGGCGCTCGCGCCCGATATTCCCTGGTCAAAGATCATCGGGATGAGGAATATCCTGGTGCACGGCTACTTTGAGATCGATACCGACATCGTCTGGGATGCAGTGACCCATGATGTTCCACATCTCAAGCCCGCTGTGGAGCGACTGCTCAGGACAATGGAGGAAGGGGAGAAATGACGGGCTGCTGTCTCAGCCACTGCCTCTTGAAGCCGCTGCGGGCTCGGATGGCCGAGGCGCACGGGCTGGACGAGGCGATTTGGAAAAATCTGAAGGTGTTGGGATATGGCGGGTGAGTGGATCGAGTGTAAGCTCGCTGATGCCTGTAGCGCGATTGACTACGGTCTATCAGCGCCTGCTTCAGACTCTGGGGTCGGACCCCGGTTCCTGCGAATTACGGACATAGTGTCGGGGCATATTGACTGGAAGACCGTACCGCATGTCGCCGCAGACGAGGACACTATCGCGAAGTACCGGCTTCACGACGGCGACATCGTGCTCGCGAGAACCGGTGCATCAACGGGAACCAGTAGCTACGTGAAGAATTCGCCGCTTGCTGTGTTCGCCTCGTACTTGGTGCGCTTGAGAGCAAAACCTGAGTTCGACCCTCGGTTCCTCGAGGTTTACCGCGACATACCCGGCTTCTGCAAGGCAGCGACGCTTGAGGAGATCCGCAAGCACGGCCACGTCCTCACGCCCGGCCGCTACGTCGGCACCGAGGCGCCGGCGGACGACGGCGAGCCGTTTGAGGAGAAGATGCAGCGGCTGACCGCGACGCTGCGGGAGCAGATGGAAGGGGGGCGAAAGCTCGATGCTGTCATCGAGGCCAACCTGAAGGAGTTGGGGTATGGCGGGTGAGTGGTCGGAAACAACCGTGGGAGAACTGCTCGACATCAAGCACGGCTTTGCCTTTAAAGGTGAGTACTTCCGAGATGAGCCGCCGGGTAACATCCTCCTCACACCAGGGAACTTCGCCATAGGTGGTGGATTCAAGGCAGACAAGTTCAAATATTACAACGGAGCTGTGCCGGAGGAATTCGTACTTCACGAAGGCGACCTCCTCGTAACGATGACGGACCTGAGTAAACAAGCGGATACACTCGGATATCCAGCCTTCGTTCCAGCGGCTCCGGCCGGCCGGCGCTTTCTCCACAATCAGAGACTTGGAAAGGTTGTTGTAAAGGACGAGAGAGCAATCGATCTGCGCTATCTCCACTATCTAATGCGTAGTCAGGCGTACCGACACGAAGTACTTGCAAGCGCTACGGGAACGACCGTGAAGCACACATCTCCGGAGCGCATCAACAGATTTCGTTTCATGCGCCCTCCGCTATCCGAACAACGCGCGATCGCGCACATTCTCGGGACGCTGGATGACAAGATCGAGCTGAACCGGCGGATGAACGAGACGCTGGAGGCAATGGCCCGGGCGATCTTCAAGTCCTGGTTCGTGGACTTCCTGCCTGTGCGGGCGAAGATAGCGGCGAAGGCAGAAGATCCGCTTCTGGCCGTGCCGGAGGCAGAACCTGGTCAGTGGTATGTTTATGCCCTCGAATGCGATGACGGCAGCGTTTACATCGGTCAGACAGAGAATCTTCGCCAGCGATGGCAGCAGCATCTGTCGGGCAAGGGCGGCAGATGGACCAAGGGACACCCTCCGCTGTGTATCGTTTGGTGGGAAAAACTGCCATCTCGGGAAGCAGCCGTTGAGCGCGAGAACTGGCTTAAGACCGGGTTCGGCCGAAAATGGCTCAAGAACCAGATCGCCGCCATCGCCCGCACGCAGACAGGCGATCCGGTCCGCCTGCCTGCCGCGCTCGCGGCGCAGGCAGGCGCCAAGGCCGACGGCTGCCAGCCGCCCGGCATGGACCCCGAAACCGCCGCCCTCTTCCCCAACTCCTTCCAGGACTCCCCAGTGGGCAAAATTCCCAAGGGTTGGGATGTAGGCATCTTTGATGAGACCATCGAGCTAATCGGTGGTGGAACACCCAAGACTTCCGTGCTTGAGTACTGGGAAGGGGATATCCCTTGGTTCTCTGTCGTTGATGCTCCGGCTTATAGTGACGTTTTTGTAATCGACACCGAGAAAAAGATCACGACGCTGGGCCTTGAAGAGTCGTCTGCCCGCCTCCTGCCTGAAGGGGCCACAATTATTACCGCTCGGGGTACTGTAGGGGAATGCGCTCTACTTGGCGTCCCAATGGCTATGAACCAGTCCTGCTACGGCGTTCGTGGGAAACACGGTCGTGGTGATTATTTTACTTATTTTGCCCTGAGAGCTGCTGTCTCGGAACTTCGGCGGTCCACACATGGCTCGGTCTTTGACACGATCACCAGAGGTACATTTAAAGCTCTACAAGCCACTCTGATCCCAGTGGGGCTAACCCAGGTTTTTGACGAAAGAGTTCGACCGTTTTTGGCACACATCCTGGCGAATCTAAGAGAGTCTCGCACCCTTTCTGCGATCCGCGACGCGCTCCTGCCGAAGCTCCTCTCGGGCGAGATCCGGGTAAAGGATGCCGAGGCGTTTCTCGGGAGGCAGGCATGATGGCGGGCTCGTCTGGTGACGTTCATCACGAGGGACTGAAGGCCGCACGTCTGCTGATGGTCCTGAGCAGCATTTCGCCGCTCTTCATTCTGTGGGCGATTCGTGGGA
>JBHHYG010000370.1:0-3627 GCA_046757445.1 Acidobacteriota bacterium | reverse complement strand
GATGACGTTACGGCAGTGGCCCAGGATGGTGAGACACTGATCCTCGTTCCAGTCGTGAATGATATGCGACAACAGGTAGGCATCCCCCCCAGCGGGAACCCTCTCGAAGAAATCGCCCGGGTCGATAGTTACTCGCTCCTCTACACCGCTTGCCTTGAGCAAGGCCGGGGCGTCGCGCACGACATGCGGCCGATCGAACAAAACGCCGCGAGGCGCGGCGTGCTGGGACAAAATGGCGGCCAGCATGTTGCCCGTAGCGCCGCCTACGTCCACCACAGTCTTGACCCCTGAGAAGTCGTACGCCGCGGCTACAGCCGGTGGCTCAGCGCCATGGAAGCCAACCATGGCCTGGCTGAAATAGGACGCTTCCTCGGGATGCTGCGCCAGGTATTCGAAAAGAGGCATCCCACAGGCCTTCTCAAAGCCCGTCTTCCCGGTTTCCAGCGAATAGATGATCTCCTCCCAGCTGTGCCAAAACGCCGGGCCGCAAAACGCTATTAACGTCGCTCGCGCCGAGCCGGGTGCGTCGGTCTTGAGCGCTTCCCCCAAGGGCGTCAGCGCAAAACGCTGCGCGTCTCGCTCGGTGAGGATGCCGAGGCCAGCCAGCGTGCGCATGAGGCGGTGCAGCGACGGCGCGTGGGTACGCGTCGTGCCGGCCAATTCAACAGCGCTTCTAGGTTCGGCTGCCAAGTGATCGGCAAGGCCCAGTTTAGCTGCCGCGTACACGACCGCCGCGATCCACGAGGCCGTGCCCATTTGTATCAGCTGGACGTGCGGCGGCAACGCCTGCGACGCGGCGCCCTGGTCATCACTCATCAGCCTCTCCTCTTATCCAGTCTGGCCATCGGCTGGTTAGCCCGCTATTCACGTTCGATCCAATACATGGGCCGTCGCTTGGCATGCATGACGGCAAGCACGCGAATGTGATCCGGCTTGATCGAGTACAACAAGCTGTATGGGAAGCGCCGGACCAGTCGCCGCCGGACTGCGCCGATGAGAAGTTTGCCCGACTCCGGGTACTCCACGATCTCCGCCACGCAGGCTTCAACAGCCGCAATGAATGCCGCACCAAGCCCGGGGCTCTCTCGTTCGAAGTACTCGGCTGCCTCCGTGAACTCTCGCTCGGCCAGTCGATGGAAACGCGCCGGGCGTTTCACCCCAAACGCACTCGGGCGTCGCCGAACACATCCTCCGCGGACCTGGCCCCTTCAGCGGTCCGGTCCCAGTTAGCGTCTCGACGCCCCGCCTCTTCGGCCCAGAGACGAGCGTTTTCCTCCTCGGAAAGATCCTCGAGGCTAGCGAGGAGCTTCTCGGCTAGGCGGGCGCGGTTCCTGGGATCCAGTTTCAGCGCTTCGGCTTCCAGCTCGTCAATGCTCATCCTCCAATTGTAACCCCTTTCGGCCCTCACGGATCCGGCCATTTCGGCCGTCGGGCTTGTATCTCTAAACAGACATCAGCAGGGTATAGGACCTCTGTTCACAGCAGGGCTTTCCGGGTGAGGTCGAATTCGGCTGAAGCCATAGAGCTTGTCCGTTAGATGGGCCCCCCGCCCTCTTCGCCCATCCCGTGGAGTATCCGAGGCCTAGCCCGCATTTCTCAACGGGTCGTGAAGCGAGCGGGCGCAAGGGCTGCGAGGACAAGGCGCGCGCCGGTTCGAGGGCGCAGGCGTACTCGTGCAGTACGTCGAGCCCGCGAGCCAAGCGCAACAGGGTCATCGCCTGCCATTGCGCTCGCGCAGCCGCGAGCCGTTGAGAAATGCGGGCTAGAGCCTGCATACCACAAGACGGGTAGGCGACCGTACAGGGTCAGGGGACCCGGAGAGCAAGTCTACAGGAGGAGACCGTGTCCGATACAGGGTTAGCAGGAATCGACGTCAGTGCCGAACAGCGTGCTACTCAGCCACGAGCGGGCCGGTGAGCGTAGCCCGCTCGCCTCGTTCGCCAACGACCCTTCAGGCCACCGCGAGCTCATGCGCTTTGTCTGCCCCGGCCGCCGCCGCGCCCGCGTCGTGCTCGAGTCCAGTGGCATCTACAGCTTCGATATCGCGCTGGCGCTTCACCGTGCCCCACGCGTCGAGCTGATGGTGGCCAATCCCAAAGCCGTCAAGGACTTCGCCGGCGCCTTCTTGAACCGCTCCAAGACTGACGCCCTCGATGCCGAGGCCCTCATGGAGTTCGCCCGCCGCATGCCCTTCGTCCCGTGGCAGCCTCCACCACAAGAAATCCTTGATCTACGCGGTATTGCGCGCAGAATCACAGCGCTCAACAAGATGTGTCGCAGGAACGGAACCGCCTGCATGCGGCTGCTCGCTGCACCGAGCTCACCAGCGTCATCCGTGAGGATATCGACACCAACGTCCAGCATCTGCAACAGCGGATCGCTTACCTGCGCCACCAGGCCCTCGAGCTCATCTACGCTCACCGATCGCTCGCCAAAAGGTTCCACCACCTGGTCTCGATCCACGGCATCGCAGAGGCCAGCGGCATTCAGATCCTCGCCGAGCTCGCCGTGTTGCCCGCAGATATGAGCGTCCGCCAATGGGTCGCTCACGCCGGCCTCGATCCTCGCCACTTCGACTCCGGTACCTCCGTCCACAAACCCACCCGCATCAGCAAGTAGGGCAACAAGCACCTCAGAAGAGCCCTCTTCATGCCGGCCCTCGTTGTCATCCAATGGGAGCCGCACGTCAACGCCTTCTACGAACATCTACTCGAACGGGGCAAGACCAAGATGCAGACCATCGTCGCCGTGATGCGAAAGTTCCTTCACTCAACCTACAGCATGTTCAAGCACGACGAAGACTTCCAGGGAGAGAAATTCTTTGCTCTCGCTCCTTGACAACCAAGGGAGTATCTAACGGCCCGCCGATAAGCTGCGGGTGCCGAAGGCGACTGGCAGCTTCATCGGCTTGTTCGGCGGCGACCGCTAAGTGCTCCTCCACGATCGCAATAATACTGTCTGAAATGCGACGAAACCCGAAGTCTTCAGGCCGCGAGAAGATTACCGGATCGTGACTAGGGATCAGAGTTCCGTCACCCACAACTTGACGGATTTTCGCGTACGACTCGACGCTTTGATCGGAGTCGAGAGCTACTCCCAGAGGCACATCTTGCTCAATATTACGATAAAGGTACACTGCATCAGACGCGTAACAAACTCGACCTTTGACCGTCTCTAAGCACGTCGTCATTGTTTCGATCGTGTGACCCGCTGTTAGAAAAACGTTGAGCCCGGGAAGAAGAGAGTTCACGTCCCCATCCACAAGTCGGACGCGTCCCTCCCAGTTGAGCTTGACAAGATCGACTATGTCTGCAGCAGTGAAGCCCATCCGGGCTGTTTCGTCGCTTGGCATCCGGCCCGCGGCAAACTCGAGCTCTCGTTGTTGAACTACGAACTTCGCGTTCGGGAAACGCCTCGTTCCACCAGCGTGATCCCAATGAAGATGGCCGAGAAACACATGTTGCACGTCTTCGAGGTTAAGTCCCAACTGAGAGAAGAGCGTGTCATACTCAGTGTAGCCTTCCACACCAAATTGAGCAGCCATTTCGCTGTCGACGTAGCCTGAATCGAGAACAACTACCTCGGAGCCCCGAGTCGCGATGCACAAAGCCAACGGGGCGTCGATAG
>JBHHYG010000369.1:0-3631 GCA_046757445.1 Acidobacteriota bacterium | reverse complement strand
ATCGAATCAGATGTAGTCAGGGCCTGCCACATCCGGGTGCCGATGTCGTCGAGCCCGAAATAGGTCTCGCTGTCCACATGCAGGAGAACAGACTCGCCCTCGAGCTCTCGAAACATGACGCTCGACGGCACCGAGACACGCTTTGCAAATGGCGGCGCTTTTGCCATTCAAGAACCTTTCTGCAAGTCAGCATATCTAAAGCGAAAATGAACGGTCAAGACGAAACGCTGCTGCACACAACGATTAATGCCCCGCCAGGTAGACGGGCCCGTCCGGGTGATAGCGGCGCCAGTCGAACCAGTAATCGCGCACCGTCTGGATGCGCCGCAGATGGTGGCCCGCCAGAGGGCCGTCGATGGCGGTGCCGGAGTAGTCCCAGTGGCTGCCGGTTTGCGCGTCGACCAGCACCAGAGTAGCGGATGCCGGCGCGGCCGGGCTCTCCGATCCCCGAGGCCCCGGAGCTCCGGCAGCGGTGGCATTACCGGCACGGGAGATCCCGTGTGAACCGCTGTCTTCGGCCTCGGCTCCCGTTTCGGTTCCCGACAGCACGTACAGCTCGAGGATCTTGCCGTCGACGCTGCGGTCGAAGGCGTGAGCGGACTTGCCATCCGCCGCCACCACCACCAGCAAGGGCATATCGCCGAGGCTATCCTGGATCGGGTTCTGTTCGACCAACCACTGCAACGGATAGGCTTTGACGCCCTCACCGACCTGGACGCTGATGACCATGTCGCGGGGCTCGAGAGCAACGTCGGGATCGGGCCGGTACCAGGATGGCATCGGCCGGCCGCGTATCTGTTCCTTCTCCGGCAAGCGGTAGCGCGCGAAGGGGTAGCGCGCCATGGCGGTGTCGTCGGGACGCAGCACCAGCCCGTCGGGGTGCTCGCGCTTGAAGATGCCGAAGTTCACCTCGTCCCAGGCGAACGGCTCGAGTCGCTTTCCCTTCCCCGACCCGAGGATCGCCTCGCCGGTGACTTGCTGCCACCAGGTTCCCGTTTCCGCATCGCGCATGACGAAGTTCTGATTGTTCGAGGCGGCGTAAAGGAAATGGAGCGTTTGGCCGCCGACCACCGACTTCCACACCAGACCGGTGTGGCAGAGCCCTCAGTAGGTGACGACGTACGGCACGCCGTCGACAGAGTCATTGACCAGGTGGTGATAGGCAACGATCGCCGAAGGATAGGCGATCGCCCGGCCGTCGACCTCTACCGCCAGCACCATGTCGTCGTCGGTGAGGAAGCCGGCTTCGGCGATGGTCAGATAGCGCGGATTATTCATCTCCGGCCACAGCGGTGCGCGGTGGCCGGCCACCAGCACCACGCCGGCCACCAGGCCGGCTAACGGCAAGACCAGCAGCAGCCGGCCAAGCACCGACGACGAGATGCGCCAGAAGCGCGCGTACGCCCACAGGCCGAGGATCAATAGACCGGCAGCTAGCAAGATCCCCCAGCGATGGATGCCGTAGACCACCGCCATGTCGAGCCCACTTTGCTCGGCCGTACGATCCTGCAACCGCTCGGGAGCGACAACCAGCGCGTACGACACCAGCGCCGCAATGATGAGCAGCCAGGGCTGCCAGCGCTTCATTTGCCGCCTCCGCTCTCTTGCTCTTTAGCTGCTGCGATGACACCCACGCGGGTAGGCTCCATGCTATCGCTCTTCGGGGGCGGTGAGCCAGCGCCGATGGAGGAGCAGATGGGCTCCCACAGCGAATCCGCTGAGGCGCGGCCGGCGAAGACAGAAGATCGACTTGATGCGGTCGCAGGGATGCGGGTTAGCTGCTCGTGCCGGCGTGGATATAGAGCGCACTGGCGTCGTTGTCCGCCTTCGCTGGAGGCGGCAACGGCAGCTCGTATTCAGGCGGCTGCGTGTGGTGGGCAAGGAGTGTGTTGGCATCCAGGGTGCGGTCGCGCGTCCAGAGCCTCCGGAGCAAGTTCGTTTGCCCGCGCGCCAGGAGCGTGGGAGCCGCTGTAAGGGCGTACGCAAACTGCCTCCAGCCCGAAGGTCCCGCTACCATGGCCGGATTCGTCCTTACGTACTCTTTGTAGAACTCCCTGAGCGGCAGCTTCGTTGGCAACACTGCATGCAAGATATCGAACAGGCGGTAGTCTCTACTCGTCAGTCGCTGGGCCGCTGTGTGCCACATCTCGGTTCCCGGATAAGGCGTCTCAATAGTTGTCGACGCGGTTCCCGGCAGCTCTGCACACCATTGGCGCACCGCCTGGAAGCGACGCCTGTCCCAGTCCAGACCGATGATGAGCCCAACGATCACGATCAATCCGAGCGAGCGAGCGAATTCCAGGGCTTCGAGGTTCTTGTCGGCCGTCACCCGCTTGCGGAATCTTTTGAGATCCTCGTCGTTGAGGGCCTCCATGCCGAGGAAGAGGTACTCGAGACCAAGCTGCTTCCAAAACTTGAAGGCTTCTTTGTTGCGAAGCAAGACGTCGACACGCGTTTCCAGAAAGTAGCGCTTGCGGATTCCGCGCCGAGCGATCGCCTCGCCGATCTCCAAGGCGCTCTCTCCCTGAATGAAAGCCACGTCGTCGACGACCCAAACACCGGGTTCGCTGATCTGTTGCAATCGCTCGGCGGCCACCTCGGGGCTCACCTGACGATAGCTTCGGCCGTAGAAGGTCCAGGCGCTGCAAAAGGTACAGTCCCAGGGACATCCCCGCGAGAACTCGATCGACGCGCAGGGATCGAGCGCGCCCATGAAGTAGCGCCGCGGCTTACGCAAGAGCTCGCGGGTAGGTTGCAGATCGTCGAGGTTCTCGACCAGCGGTGGAGGGGGACCTACGCCGTCGAGGGTGACGGCGCCGGGCACCCTGGAGATGGCACCACGATCTTCCTCGGCGACCAGCAACAGCTCCGCCACGGTTGGCTCCGCTTCGCCCCGAAGCACGCAGTCGATGCTGCCCGCTCCATGCTCGAGGAGCTCTGAGGCGATAAACGAGGCGCT
This sequence comes from Acidobacteriota bacterium, assembly GCA_046757445.1. Taxonomy (GTDB): domain Bacteria; phylum Acidobacteriota; class UBA890; order UBA890; family UBA890; genus JBHHYG01. The sequence goes on along the minus strand of JBHHYG010000369.1, from coordinate 672 downwards.
GTGGCCGCCGACAAAGACGAAGCAGCCCGGCAGCATCGCCTTCGCCAGCTTGCAGAGGTCGACGACCTCCGGCACGTTCGCCAAGTAGTTGCACGAGATGGCGACAGCATCGGGCCGCCATCGGCGGAGCATCCTCGAGTAAGTGTTCTCCTGCTCCACCTGCAGGTCGATCAGACGGACCTGATGGCCCGCCCGGCGCGCCGCCGTGGCAGCAAGCTCGAGCCCCAAAGGCTCTAGGCGAACGTGGGTGCGCGTATACAGGAGCGGGCTCGGATGGACCGCCAGTAGCTTCAACGGCTCGACCCTTTCATTGCCGGTATGGCGACAACATTGCACATTCGTTCCTGCAGGCGCAACGGGTCTTTCGAGCCGTCGGTCGAAGGCAGCGCCAGGTCCGGATGCACGGTAGCTGTTGCCTGCTACCCCTACTCGGGCAGGAGCGTCAGCGACAGCTCAGCTTGAAACGGGCCGAAATCCCGGCGGTCGGTGGTGGCGATTGTAAGCAGGCCGAGGGCCTCGCCGGAGGCCACTACGGCCATCCCTCTAGCCCGCATATCTCAACGGCGGTCGTCGCGAGGGGGCGGAGAGGCGCGCGGCTGCAAGGCGCGCGCAGGATCGGGCGCGGAGGCGTACTCTTGCAGTACGTCGAGCACCCGAGCCAAGCGCAACGCC
>JBHHYG010000368.1:0-3637 GCA_046757445.1 Acidobacteriota bacterium | reverse complement strand
GACTACCCCTGCCGCGTCCTCCACTACGGCACCCGCCGCGGCTCGGGGGGCAAGGGCCGCTTCCGCGGCGGCGACGGTATCCGCCGCGACATCCAGCTGCTCTGCCCGGCACAGATCACCATCCTCAGCGATCGCCGACGCAACCGCCCCTACGGGCTGGTGGGCGGCGAGCCGGGCGCGCCGGGCCGCAACCTCTTGATCACCGACGAGGGCGAGCGGGAGCTGCCGGGCAAGACCACGGTGCGGGTCGAGGCGGACGCCATCATCAGCATTGCGACCCCCGGCGGCGGCGGCTACGGCGACCCGACCGATGGGACAGAGGGCTGAAAACCGCCCCTTCGTATCGAGCAACCCCCCGTCATCCAGAGCGACGGACGAAGCTGAAGCTCCCGCGCTACGCTGGTGATCCATTCCCGCAGCCCATCGGAGAAGAGCATGATCTTTGTTTTCGTTCTATATTCGTTTATCATCGCTTTCTTTATAGGAGAGCTTGTGTCGGAGTTCGTCCATCTCAGCGTCCACTCGCACTTTTCCTTCGGCCGCGGCGTTGCCTCCCCCGTCGAGCTGGTGGCGGCGGCCCACGCCCAGGGAGCCCGCGCCCTGGCACTCACCGACCGCAACGGCCTCTACGGGCTGATCTGGTTCTTGCTGGCGGCCCGGGAGGCCGGCATTCAGCCGCTGATTGGCGCCGAGCTCGACGCCGCGGACGCCGACCGCAACGGCTCGGCAACCCGCCTGCTGCCCGGCCGCTGCCCGAGCGTGCCGCGCACCAGCAGGGTACGGCGGCGGCGTGTTGCGGAAACCGGCGACCGCCGGCGCACCGGCCGGAGGCATCCTCACCACCATGGCCTGGGTGGCGGTGGCAGCGCCATTCGTAGAGCCTGCTACGTGCCGCGGGCGACGCTGCTGGCCCGTCACCGTCGCGGCTACACCAACCTCTGCCGGCTGCTGACGGCGCGCCATGCCGACCCGCAGTTCGATCTTACCGCCGCCCTCCGCGCCCATCGCGACGGCCTGGTGGTGCTCACCGACGACCACCAGCTGCTGGCGGCGCTGGCCGCCGACGGCAGCGATGATCTGTACGCTAACCTCATCCCCGGGCCGGGGCGTCGGCCGCTGCTGGCCTGGGCCCGGCAGCAGGGCATCCCACCGGTGGCCAGCAACGACGTTTATTTTCTGTCCGGCTGCCAGGCGGCGGCAGGTCTCGGAAACGCAGCCAACGCCCACAGCGGCGAGAGCACCCGCAGCGGAGAAGGAAACGTAGCGAGCGCCCACAGCAGAGACGGAGACCACAGCGGCACAACCAGCGACGATTGGGCGCTACACCGCCTGATCCGCGCCATCCATTTGAACAGCACCCTGTCGCGGCTGCCGGCGGGAGCCTTCGCCCGTCGCGACGCCACCTTGCTGGCGGCTGCCGAGATGGCGGCGCGTTTCCTTGATTGCCCCGAAGCGCTGGCGAACACCGTCGTCATCGCCGAGCGCTGTCGCTGGACGCTGCCGCTCGGCGAGCCGATCTTTCCACCATTCCCGCCGCCGCAGCGGCCCGAATCCTGGCAGGAGGCCCAGGCGGCGGCAATCGAAGGGGAAATGGAGAACAGTGCCGCGCTGCTCGAGCGGATCTGTCTGGCCGGCGCCTGCCGGCGCTACGGCGCCGCCACGCCGGCGGAGCTGCCGGACGAGGTGACGGCACGGCTGGCCAAGGAGATGAGCATCGTCCGCGCCAAGGGCTACGCCGACTACTTCCTGGTGGTGCGCGACATCGTCTGCCGCTGGCCGCGCACCTGTGGCCGCGGCTCGGCCGCCGCCAGCCTCATCGCCTACTGCCTGCAGATCACCCATGTGGATCCCGTCGCCCACGACCTGTTCTTCGAGCGCTTCCTCAACGAGGAGCGACGCGACCCGCCCGACATCGACGTCGACTTCCCCTGGGACGAGCGTGAGCAGGTGCAGCAGTACGTGCTCGATGCCTGGGGCCGGGAGCGCACCGCCATGGTCGCCAACCACGTCTGCTTCCGGGCCCGGGCGGCGGTGCGCGAGGTGGCCAAGGTGTGGGGGTTGCCGGACGGCGAGATCGCCAAGGTGAGCCGGCGGTTGGCCCGCGCCTGGCTGACCACGGATGTCGACAGCCACGTGCACGAGCATCCGCTGTTTGCCGGCCTCGAGCTCGACGAGCCCTGGCCCGAGATCCTGCGCTCGGCGGCCCGCCTCGAGGGGATCCCCAGGGGAGTCTCCACCCACTGCGGCGGCGTGGTGATGGTGCCCGACGAGCTGGCCCGCACTGTGCCCACGCAGCCGGCACCGGCGGGTGTGCCGATCATCCACTGGGACAAGGACCAAACGGAGGCGGCGGGGCTGGTGAAGATCGATCTTCTGGGCAACCGCTCGCTGGCGGTGATCCGCGATGCACTGGCGGCGATGGAAGAAAACCACGGCCACAGGATCGACTACACCGCCTGGGATCCCTTAGAGGACCCCGCCACCCAGGCGCTGCTGGCCCGCGGCGACACCTTGGGGGTCTTCTACGTCGAGTCGCCCTCGATGCGGCTCTTGCAACAGAAGACCCGCCGTGGTGACTTCACCCACCTGGTGATCCACTCGAGCATCATCCGCCCGGCCGCCAACGACTACATCAACGAGTACGTGCGGCGGCTGCACGGCGGCGCCTACACCACCCTGCACCCGATCCTCGACGACCTGCTCGAGGAGAGCTACGGCATCATGTGCTACCAGGAAGACGTCTCGCGCACGGCCATCGAGATGGCCGGCTTTTCCGCCGCCGAGGCCGACGAGCTGCGCAAGATCCTTTCCAAGAAGCACCAGCAGAAGCGCCTCGACGACCTGCGCCGGCAGTTTTTCGACGGCGCCGCCGGCCGCGGCATCCGCCCCGGCATCGTCGAGGCGGTGTGGCGGATGATCGAGTCGTTTGCAGGTTATTCCTTCTGCAAGCCGCACTCGGCCTCCTACGCGCTGGTCTCGTTCAAGAGCGCCTGGCTGCGGGCTCACTATCCGGCGGAGTTTTTGGCGGCGGTGATCGCCAACGGCGGCGGCTACTACGACACCTTCGCCTACATCTCTGAGGCCCGCCGCCTCGGCATCGCCGTGCTGCCCCCCTGTGTGAACGCCAGCGCCGAGGCCACCACCGGCTTCACACACCCCGAGGTGGTGGCCAGCATCGGTACCTTGCGGCTCGGCCTCCTGCACCTGAAGGGGCTGACCGAGCAGGGACGCCAGACGCTACTCGCGGAGAGGGAGCGGAACGGCCCCTTTGCCGATCTCACCGAGCTGCTGCGCCGGGTGCCGCTGGCGGTCGCCGACGGCCGCATCCTCGTCAAGGCCGGCACCTGTGATGCGATCGCCGGCGGCGCCAGCCGCCCCGAGCTGATGTGGCAGCTCGCCCACTGGTATGGAGGCTGGGGAAAGCGCCGCGCGACCGAAGCGCAACCCTTGCCCCTCGCCGGGGCCCGTCGTCACCAGCTACCCGCTGCCCCGCCCTACGACCGCCGCACCGTCCTGGCCCACGAGCTCGAAACGCTCGGCTTTCTACTCTCCTGCCACCCGCTGGAGCTGTACCGTGAGGCCCTAGCCCGCATTTCTCAACGGTTTGCGTCGCGAGGGCGTGGGAAAGGGCGCGGGC
>JBHHYG010000367.1:0-3646 GCA_046757445.1 Acidobacteriota bacterium | reverse complement strand
ACCGATTCCCGCGTTCCGGCGTGCTGCTCTGAGGCGGCCCCTGAGCCGGTGGCCTTGTTGCGGGAGATATGTCGCGTGTGCCGGCCGGGGAGCCGGCTGGTGATACTCAATCACTTCAGCAGCGCGCAGCCATTGTTGATGGTAGCCGAGCAACTGTTGTCAAGAGTCAGCGCCAGACTGCTTGGATTTCGTGCGCGATTCCCGCTGGAGCCCCTGTTTGAGAGCGCGGGATTGAAGGTGGAGCATCGTGAGCAGGTGCCACCCCTGCGTTATTGGCAAGTGGTCTGCTGCTCGGTCAATGGCTCCTCACCTCACATATGAAGAGGGTGACGTGCTGGCTACACCGAGGCAATCATCTGTGGGTAGGCCTCGCCTGGGTCATTGCCTGCCAGATCTTACTGTTCGCTGACGTTCATATCGTCAGCCTGTTTTTCACATCGATGGTCTGGTGGGGTTATATCGTTTTCATCGACGGTCTCGTACGGCGTCTTCGAGGCCGCTCGCTGCTGGTCGACTACCCACATGAATTCTGCAACATTGCCGCAATATCAATCCCTCTGTGGCTGATCTTCGAGTACTACAATCTCTTTCTCGACAACTGGCACTATGTAGGTCTGCCCAGAGACCCGCGTTTGCGGTTCTTGGGCTATGCGACAGCTTTCGCGAGCATCCTTCCCGCATTACTGGAGACCGCTGATCTTCTGGCTCCATGGCTTGGGGGAAAGCGCTCGCCAGCCCCTGCTCCCCGCCAGCTCGGCAGGCGGGGCCGCTTACTCGTTGCCGGCGGCGGTGCAATGCTGGCGGTGCCACTGCTATTCCCGTCGCGCTATTTGTTTGCCCCAGTGTGGATCGGTTTCATCTTGCTGTGCGATCCACTCAATGCACGGAGGGGCCTGCCATCTCTGTTTTTCGATTGGCAGCGAGGATCCGTGGCGCGCGTCTTGCCGCTTTTCGCCGGGGGGTACATTTGCGGACTGCTGTGGGAGTTCTGGAACTATTGGGCCAGCGCGAAGTGGCAATATACGGTACCGTTCTTTCCAGAATTCAAAATTTTTGAAATGCCGGTGATGGGATTTCTCGGATTCGGGCCCTTCGCCCTGGAGATGTATGTCCTGTATTTATTCACGGGCGGGACCAGGTCGTGGGCGTTGCTAGGGGAGGCCGCCCAGGCGGGAGGGCAGAATGCAGATTGACTTGCGCGATCGGGTTGCCCTGGTGACAGGGGCTTCTCGCGGTATTGGCCGGGCGACGGCCGAGGCGTTGGCAGCATGCGGTGCGGCAGTGGCGGTTCATTATCATCGACAGAACGAAGCCGCCGACGAGGTCGTCGGGACGATTGTGCGACAAGGGGGCGATGCCACGGCCGTGGCCGCCGATGTCCGGGACGGCGAGGCGGTGAAAGCAATGATGGAGGCAGCTATCAAGCGTTGGGGCCGCCTGGACATCCTGATCTGTAACGCCGGTATCTGGAAGGAGGCAGCCATCGATCAAATGGAGGAGGTGGCGTGGAACGAAACCATAGACATTAACCTCAAGGGGATTTATCTCTGCACACGGCATGCGCTGCCTCACATGATCGAAGGCTCGGGTGGCGCCATCGTCAACGTTTCCTCCACCGCCGGCCAGCGCGGCGAGCCGTACCATGCGCACTACGCCGCTTCGAAAGGGGGCATCATCGCCTGGACCAAGGCCCTGGCTGTAGAGCTTGCAAACAAGCGAATCAGAGTGAATGCTGTCGCGCCAGGTTGGATAGAGACCGACATGGCAGCAGATGTTCTCGCGTCGGAGGGGGACAGCATCTTCGATGGCATCCCTTTGAGGCGGGCGGGCCAGCCGCACGAAATTGCCGCGGCGATCTGCTTCTTGGCCAGCGAGTTGGCCTCCTACATCACCGGCGAAATCCTCAATGTCAACGGCGGCAACGTGCTCTGCGGTTAGCAGTCGCTCATCAACGGGAATCACTCCCGGCGTGATCGCCAAGACGGCGAGAAAGACCTCGAATCGGGTGAACGCGATGGTACCCTGGGCGATCGTCCCTACGGCGGGCAAAGGGAAGCGCCTTCTGCCGGCCACCGCGGTGATTCCGAAAGTCCTGCTGCCAGTGGGTACACGGCCGATGTTGCACTGGGCTGTGGAGGAAGCGGCCGCCGCCGGCGCACAAGGGCTGATCGTTGTTGTTTCGCCGGAGCAACCTCAGGTGCGTCAATACCTGGAGCTGGCGCTGCGAAGTGCGGGGAAAGATTCTCCTTTGGCCCCGCTGGCAGAGCGGCTGCGTGGCGTCGAGCTACACTTCATCGAGCAACAGGATGCGATCGGCGTTGGGGACGCCCTGTTTCGCTGCCGCTCATTGACCGCAGGTGATCCTTTTGCGGTATTGTTACCCGATAACTGGTTCGACGCCGAGGTGCCCGCAATCGCCCAAGTGGCGGAGACTTTCCGGACAACAAATCTCAATGCTATTGGATTGGTCGAGGTAGGGGCGCGCCAAGCAAGCCTGTTCGCCAATGTGGGTGGAGTGGCGTTGGAGCCGCTGCAGGGGCCTGCCTATCGCATATGCAGCTTGCAGGATAAACGTGGAGGAGCTTTCCACATCGAGGAGAAAACGTCCGTGCTGAGAGGCTGTGCCCGATATGTCCTGGATTCCAGCTTCTACGATGCGCTGACCTCGACCGGCCCCCCCCAACAGGGCGAATGGGATGACGTGCCTGCCTTTCAGCACCTCGTTACCACCACGGGCCTGGCAGGCCATCTTTTGAAGGGCCGGCACTTTGATGTCGGCCAGAAGGCCGGCTACATGGCCGCGGCTGCCTACCTCGCGGAGCGGGCTAGCGGTACCGGCGCATCACGCCGATGACGACACCCTGGATGCGCACCTGCGTTTCATTGAGGAAGACGGGTTCCATGGCAGGATTGGCGGGCTGCAGGCGGATTCTGTCGCCCTCACGAAAGTATTTCTTGAGCGTCACCTGTTGGTTGCCGATCAAGGCGATGACGGTCTCGCCATTTTCGGGGGTGGTGCGATCTTCGACGATGACGAAGTCGCCGTCGCGGATCTGTTCGTCGATCATCGAGGTTCCGCGCACGCGGAGCACATAGGTGGGCTTGCGACCGACGAAATCAGGCGGCAGGTTGATCATCTCTGGCTCTGGGATCGCCTCGATGGGGCGGCCGGCAGCTACCTGACCCAGCAGAGGAACCTCGATGGTGCGGATCGGCTCCGGATCGACGAGCTGGAGGCCACGTCCCTGGTGGGGGGCTTTGCGCAGGTAACCCTTCTGCACAAGCTGTTCGACGTGTTTATAGACGGTGGCGGGGGAGGACAAGCCGAACTGCCGGCCGATCTCATGCAGGGTCGGCGCATAGCCCTTCTTGTCCAGAAATTGTCGAATGTAATCGAGAATCTCTTTCTGTCTCTTGGTCAAATACATTGCCTTGGCACCGGCGAGCTTGCCCAGCGAATACCAAAGAATAGTGGACAAAAACAAGGCGAATGTCAAGGTCCGCGGGCTCTTGTCGAGGCTGATTCTGGTCGCCGCCAAAGGCGCGTGGTACCGTCATTTGCATAGGATGGCGCAACTGCCCCGCATTTCTTCATCGCTCTTCTGCTGCGTTCGCAGATAGGCCCGTGTCGACGGCGTTGCGCTTG
>JBHHYG010000366.1:0-3646 GCA_046757445.1 Acidobacteriota bacterium | reverse complement strand
GCCGGCAGCACCGTAGGCTCCTCGGCCGTGTCGTCGTAGTTGGTGCGGAACTCGTGGTGGTAGATGAGCGGATCGAATCGAAGCCCCAGGGGCCAGCCACGTTCTGCCAGGGTCTTCATGGTGGCGAGGCGGCGGCGGACAGGGGGCGCACGATGTTCGAGAGCTCGAGCCACCGGGTCGGGGGTAAGGCTGAAGGCAACCACGCAATTGGCGGTGGGCGGGCTCTCCAGCAATGTCTGCACCTGCAGGCTCTTGGTCCGCAACTCCAAGATCGCCTCCGGATGGCGGCGGAAGAATGGCAGGAAGGCTTCGGCGAATCCGCTGATCGGCTCAAAAGCCAGAGAATCACAATCGTAACCCGAAAAGAAAAAGGTCTGCCGGTCCCCATGGCCGAACTTCAGCGTTTCGAGGATGGCTGTTTTGAAGTCGTCGAAATTCACGAACAGCACGTAGTTGGCGGATCGGTACATGCCCTGCAAGAAGCAGTAACGACAGTCGTAGACACAGTTGAGCATGTGCGAGAAGTAGTAATTTCGGGCACCTCCGATGCCATAGCCTGGCGGCGCAGGGAGTACGTGGTTGTCGAACTTTTCGGCAAGAATGAGGGCCGGGCGCCGCTTCTGCAGGCGGAAGTTTTGTGCACGAGGGTTGAAGACCTCTCCGTACCGCTCGCAGGCGACCACCGTCGCGCTGCTGAAGCGCCTCAGGATGCGAACGGTGCGTGGGTGTTCGCGCACCGCCGCTTCGACATAGATATGGGAGATCATCGGCCGTCGAAACGGAGCTCCAGCTCGCGCAGGCCAGCCTGCAAGGCCGCCAGAATGGTTTGGGCTCGCGCCCCGGGACCCGCGACCGTCGCCAGCGGATCCTCCTGCGGGCACAGGCTGGCCCATCGTTGCAGGAGACGGCGGAGAAGGCGCTTCTCCGTCTGGCTGAAGTGCCACCGCGCCGTGAAGCACTCGAACTCAGGTGGCACTCGGTGCCGCTCCATTTGCTGCGACGAAAGGTCGAGGAGGGCCTCGACCAGCTCCTCGATGACTGATCGACCTTGCGCCAGGAGTCGGCCTACTCGAGAGTTCGATACCAGGCAGGTCGGCGAGATCGTATTGTCGGAGATGATCTTGAGGCAATGAACGAGCTCGTGGGTGGATGATCGGCTAGCCGCCTCGTAAAAGCCGGACGCCTCCATCTCGAAGACATCGGCTGTCGGATAATCGCGCAGCGGTTCGTTGACGGTGCGCACGCAGGCAGCCTGACATGGCGGATCGAGGGCCATCGGCGGAAACCAGCTGTGGCCGCTCTCGTCGTCGCAGATCTTGTGGGCCAGCACCAGCGATCCCAACGGCAGGGAGTGGTGCCCACCCATGCCGATGTTGAGCCAGGCACGGTTGGGCGCCGCCAGGGTGGCGGCGGCAGCGGCGCTGGCTGCCTTGCCAACACCCGAGACCACCATTTCGATCGCACGGTCGGGGCGGCGGAAGCGCCGAAACGGAGCCTTGCCTGAAACTGGCTGCAAGCCAAAACATTCGGCCAGGCTTTGGGCCTCAGCGGCCAGCGCGACGACCAGGTTGAGCTTACCGGCTTTGCCACCATCGTCTCGGGGGCCCTCGACCATCTCTCGCTAGCTCACATTTCTCAACGGTTTTCGTCGCCAGGGTGTGGGAAAGGGCGCGGGCGCAAGGCGCGCCCTACGTAATTTCGCTTCCCACACCATTACCTCATCCCGCCCACCTCGTTTGCGTGCCCCCTGGAGGTAGATGCACAGCTTGTCGATCAACATCCTGCGGGCTGCTTCTGCGTCTTCCGGCTGCAGAATGCCCGAGGCGAGGATTTTCTCCAGAGCGCGCACACGGAATCGATCCATACCCCAGTAGCTTCGCGAAAGCTGATCGTCGTGGCCGCCGTACTTGGTGAGCAACGGCTCGGCAACAAAGTGGACGGGGAACACCGCCGTGACCCGCAGCCAGAGGTCATAGTCCTCACAGGCCGGCAGCGTCTCGTCGAATGTGCCCACGGCGTCAAAAACCCGGCGATGCATGAGGATGCTCGAGGGGGAGATACAGCACCGCGGCAGACATTGCCTGAAGATCCAGCCACCGCTCTTGGCGTGTTTCTTCATGGCGTTGGCGCGACGACCATTGCGGATCCAGATCTCGTCGGTATGGCAGACTTGGCACATGACCTCCGCCTCGATGCTGTCGACCTGACGCCGGAGCTTATCGGGTAGCCAGGCATCGTCCGAGTCGAGGAAGGCGATCCAGCTGCTCGATGCCCTGCTGATGCCGCGATTGCGGGCGCCGCTCACTCCCCGGTTCGCCTGCGGGATGTAGATGGCGTCGGGATACCGCTCATGCACCAGCGAGGCGGTACCGTCCGTCGAGCCGTCATCCACGACGATCAGCTCCGCAGGAGGGCGCGATTGTGCCAAGACCGAGTCGAGAGCCCGTGGCAGCACTGCGGCACGGTTGTAGGTAGGGATGATGACGCTGATGTCGACGCGCCGGTGATTTGTCAATGGGAAGGGCAGGCCGGCGGCTTCTCAACCTTGAGGCGTTCGAGCTGCAGGCAGGCGATCCGCGTGGGGCCGGAAAGAGGATGGGCGCGAATGAGGTCCTTGAACTCTTCGACGCCCTGATCCGATTCTCCGAGATCGATCAAGCACTGTGCGGCCTTGAATAAAGCGTCGGGGATCGTATCGGCATCCGGATAGCGGCGGGGGATCTCCAGAAAAGCAGCCCGGGCGCGCTGGTAGAGGTCCTGGGAGTAGAGGCTTTCACCGACCCAGTACTGGGCATTGTCGGCTTGCTCCGAGCGCGGATAGCGGCGCAGGAACTCTTGAAAGTCCGAGATCGCCAGCTCGTAGTTGGCGCTGAGATAGTCCGTGTAGGCTGTCGAATAGAGGGTAGCCGCGTCGGACTGCGGGGCCGGTTGTTGGGTCTGTCGGGCCACGGTGGGCCCCGCTAGCCCGGCAGGGCGTTGCGGCATCGGCATCGGCATCGCTCCGCTCGCGGTCGGCTGGGTGTTCAACCTGTCCTGGCCGCCAGCCAGCCGTGCTGTGAGCCGGGCGATATCCTCGGTGGCAAGTGAAAGTTGTTCTTCCAGGGCCACCAGGCGCGACTCGAGGCCTCGCATCTGTTCGCCGTGGTCGGCCAGATTCACCCGCAGGGGCTCAAGCGAGTTATCGAGATCGAGGTGAATCTGGTTCAAACGAGTGAGGATAGCCTGCTGGCCGGCCTGTAGCTCGCCGACCTGCTTCTCCAGCGTGGCAGCGCGGTTCTCTATGGCACCGCCACGCTGGGCGGGCATGGCCCCGGCGGCGGTGACGCTGATCAAACATATGGGTAAAGCGAGGCGCTTCAAGTCGGTTCGCATGATGCCTCCTGACAATGATCTGCACCTTCGGACCTTCGCTGACGGATCCCCCTATACGGACAGGCTCTTAGGATACCAGGGATCGTTTGCCGGGCCGCTGCTCTTGCCTCCCTATGCAGTCGATTGTAGGGTCCGGCAAATGACTGTTCCCCAGTCCCGTCAATGGGTTGCTCCACGAAGCAATCAGCAGTCGGCTGGCCCGTTTGAAGACCCTCTAGCCCGCATTTCTCAACAGCTCGCGGCTGCGCGAGCGCCAGGGCCGCGATGACTGCGT
>JBHHYG010000365.1:0-3671 GCA_046757445.1 Acidobacteriota bacterium | reverse complement strand
CCCACGCCATGCGCTGTTCCTGCCGTGGGAACAACGAGGTGCTCGTCACGCACCGACCCTTGTGACCGCGGGGGCCGTATTGCAAGCTGTTGCTAACGCTGGATGGAGAGGAGAGTTTACGGATGTCTTTGTGGCCCATGCGACTCCGCTTTCGTTTCGTGCCGCTCCTGATGTAGTGTGCCGCGGCGTTTATCGCCGGTGCCGGATGGAGTTCGCTGCAGACGCGGCGGGTGGCAGCGCAGGAGGCAGCGGTCTCCAAACCGGTGCAGCCGCGCGGTGCACTCACCAGCAACGAGGATGCTACCATCGCGTTGTTCAAGCGCGCCTCGCCGTCGGTGGTATTCATCACCTCGCTGGCGCGGCAGCGCGACTTCTTTACCCTCAATGTGCAGGAGATCCCGCAGGGCACGGGTTCCGGATTTCTCTGGGATGAGCTCGGACACGTCGTCACGAACTTTCATGTCATCCAGGACGCCGATGCGGCACAGGTAACCCTCGCCGATCACTCCACGATGGACGCCGAGCTCGTGGGAGCAGCGCCCGAAAAGGACCTCGCGGTGCTCAAGATCGATGCCCCGGCCGAGAAGCTGCGTCCGATCCCGGTGGGTTCCTCCCACGATCTGCTCGTCGGCCAAAGTGTGTATGCCATCGGCAATCCGTTTGGCCTTGACCAGACGCTCACTACCGGCGTCATCAGCGCCCTGGGACGCGAGATCGAGTCGGTCATTCGCAGCACGATCCGCGACGTCATCCAGACCGATGCGGCGATCAACCCGGGCAACTCGGGCGGTCCACTGCTTGACAGTGCCGGCCGCCTGATCGGTGTGAACGCGGCGATTTACAGCCCCTCGGGTGCCAACGCTGGGATCGGCTTTGCGATCCCGGTGGATACCGTCAACTCCGTGGTGCCACAGTTGATCGCGCACGGGAAGGTCGTGCGCCCGACGCTGGGAATCGTGGCCGCCAGCGACCAGATTATGGCGCGGCTCGGCATCCAGGGAGTGTTGATCATGCGCATCGAGAGAGGCAGCGGCGCCGAGCGAGCAGGCCTGCGGCCCACGATCCGCACCACCCGTGGCCGGATTCGACTCGGTGACGTCATCGTGGCCATCGATGATGAGCCGATCCGTTCCCTCGGAGACCTGTTGGTGGCGCTCGAGGAACACGATGCCGGCGAGCAGGTCGAGGTCACGTATCTGCGTGACGGCCGCAAGCAACAGGTGCGGGTAACGCTCGAGCCGCCCGCTCAGTGAACGATTTATCCGCTCCTCCGGGGGGCAGCGGATGTTGTTGGGCGGCCCGCGAGTTTCCCTTTGACAAGAAACCTACCACGGGGCAGGCTTGCGCCGGCATGACCTACGTTTCTCCCTAGCGGAGGGCCGCGACCCCACTCGGCGTGCGGGGCAATGCGTCATCTTGCCCGCGGTCGCACGCTCTCGGCGCGTATGGAGGGGACCAAGATGGCCAGGATGGCTGCCTTCGTGTACGGGGCTGTCGCGTACGTGGTGTTCTTGCTCGCGTTTGTCTACGCGATCGGCTTCGTCGGCAATCTCTTCGTTCCGAAGACTATCGATTCGGGCGCGGAAGGAGACCTCGTCACGTCGATCGTCATCAACGTTTTGTTGCTGGGCGCGTTCGCGATCCAGCACAGCGTCATGGCCCGGCCGGGTTTCAAGAAGGCCTGGACGAAGATCGTTCCGGAGTCGGTCGAGCGCAGCACCTTCGTGCTGCTCGCCAGCCTCCTGTTGATCGTACTGTACTGGCAGTGGCGCCCGATGACCGGCGTCATTTGGAGCGTCGAGAACCAGGTCGGGAACCTGATCCTTCAGGCGCTCTTCTGGATCGGCTGGCTCCAAGTACTCCTTTCCACCTACCTGATCGACCATTTCGATCTGTTCGGCCTACGCCAGGTCTGGCTGTTCGCGACCGGGAAGGGATACACGCCGCCGGTGTTCATGGAGCGGTCGCTGTACCGGTTCATGCGCCATCCGCTGCTTCTCGGCTTCATGATCGCCTTCTGGTCGACGCCGCGAATGACCCAGGGTCACCTGCTGTTCGCGGCCGTCACGACGATCTACATGCTGGTCGCGATCCAGCTCGAGGAACACGACCTCGAGACCTTCCACGGCGACGAGTACAAGGACTACCAGCGGCGCGTATCGATGTTGATTCCGTGGCCGCCCTCCAAAGTGCGATAACGATTCCCGCGGTCACACGAGTTCGTCGTCGATCTTTGCCGGCTCCAACTCAGGCTCATTAGGGCTATCATAATTTTTCGCCTCCCCGCAGAGTTCTCGTGTCGTTCGGCAGCAGCGGGTGCCCGTTGTTTGTAGAGTGTTTGCGGATAGATTCATGCCCGTCCTTCATTATCCCCTGCGCGGCGAACATTGATCGGCAAATCTCTGGGTCCCTACAAGATCCTCGAGCCGCTCGGTGCGGGCGGTATGGGCGAGGTGTACCTGGGTGAGGACACCCGCCTGGGACGCAAGGTGGCGATCAAGGTGCTGCCTGCCGAGTTCGCCTCGGATCCGGAGAGACTGGCGCGCTTCGAGCAGGAGGCTCGCGCTGGCGCCGCCCTGAATCACCCCCACATCGCAGTCGTCCACGATGTGGGCTCGGAGACTGGCGAGGATGGCTCCACCACCCACTTCATGGTGCAGGAATACCTGGAGGGGCAGAGCCTCAGAGGGCGGCTCGACAAGGGGGCGCTACCGCTCGACAAGACGCTGGATCTCGCCACCGAAGTCGGTGAGGCTCTGATCGCCGCCCACAAGTCCGGGATCATTCACCGTGACCTCAAGCCCGATAACATCTTCGTCACCGGCGACGGCCACGCGAAGGTTCTCGACTTTGGTCTGGCGAAGTTGACTGAAGGCATGGCCCTGGCGGGGACGTCTGCGTCGATGTCGCCGACAATGCTGGGCACCATCGCCGGCCAGGTGATGGGTACGGCCGGTTACATGGCCCCGGAGCAAATCCAGGGTGACGTCGAGGTGGACCGACGCGCCGATCTGTTCGCTTTCGGCTGCGTGCTCTACGAGATGGTCGCCGGCAAGCGGGCGTTCAGCGGCGAGACGGTGCTCGACACGCTGCACGCCATTGCCCGCACTGAGCCGCAGCCTCTGCGTGAGATCGAGCCTGATCTGCCCGCCGAGCTGCATCGCATCCTGCGAAAGTGCCTGGCTAAGGACACGACCCGTCGCTACCAGGTCGCCGACGAGATCGTCGTCGACCTCCGGCAGTTGCAGGACGACATCGCGGCGGGGGTAGCGATCCCGGTTGGAGGCAGTGAGGTAACCGTTGCTTCGGTCGCCGTGGAAACAACTCGCGGCACACTCTGGAAGATGGCAGCCCCGATAGCCGTGGCCATCGCCCTCCTAGCGGTGCTCACGGGGTGGTTCATGAGGAGCCCGCTCTCCCCCCCGCCAGAGTCCATCATCAGGCGCTTCCGCATCGACTATCCACCAGAAACTGCCTTCCTGAGTCTTTCCACCCTGGGCGTCGCGATCTCACCCGATGGCAGGTCGGTGGTATTCAACGCTGACTCGCAGCTTTGGCTGCGAGCGATTGACGACCTGGTGGCCGCACCCATCCGTGGAACGGAGGGAGCGAGAGTGCCGTTCTTTTCCCCTGATGGCCAACAGCTCGGCTGTTGGGGAGGCGACGGCCAG
>JBHHYG010000364.1:0-3676 GCA_046757445.1 Acidobacteriota bacterium | reverse complement strand
CGCACGCGCCGCGCGCTCCGCCGGCGGCCTGACCGGCGCGCTCCCCGATCCAGATACCCGAGTTTAGGACCCGGCTCGCTACTGCTCCGCACCGCTCGGTTCACCGCTCAGGGAGGCGCAGGACCCAAGTCGGCTTCACGGGCGGCGGAGGCTCGATTCGATAGATCCTGTTTCGGTCTTCGGATCGAACGAGGATCTCGCTGGGTGTGTCCGTGACTCCCTCGAGTCGAAAGCGACCTTTGTAGATCGGTGCGTTGATCTCGGCCTTCTTGCCGAACTTCACTAGAATCGAGCCCCGATTCACCACGGAGCCGTCCCCGTGGCATACTTCGCCCTCGATCGTTTTCACGGCTGGCAATGCGATCGTGCCGATGTCGGTGTCCCCTTCCGAAGGCGGAACGGGCACCCTCAACTGGTACCCCCTGCCCAGGGACACGCGGAGCAGGAGTCCGGTGGTAGGGAGGCCCCGGAGGACAAACTCGCCCTTCTCGTCGGTCTTCCCTGTCGCCCAGGGCCATTCCATCGTGTCGATGCCGGCACCCGCGAGGGCATCGCTTCCGGCGGTCACACGCCCCCTCACGACACGTCCTGCGCGCCCGCGAAGAACCACGGTCGTGTCCGGAAGCGAGACGTTGACTTCAGCATCAACGTAGTACCCCTTCCACCTGGATCGAACGCGAACCTCGGTCGGCGGCACTCCCCAGAGGACCACCGATCCATCGGAGTTGGACCGGAGGCTCCTATCATCGAGCCTCAGAACTCGTCTGACGAATCGCATCGTCGCCGCGGAAGACGCGGCGGCCTCTGGGAGATACAGTCCTGCGCCGCCTCGGATGTTCGTGTATCCGCCGAGAATGTTGATTCGGGTTTCGACATCCGGCACGGGGTGACCATCACGGTCGAGAAGGACCACACGCAACACGGCATGGAGCCGGTCCCGCCGAAGGCGGATTGCCAGGTCCTCGCTATCTTCGACCGCGACCGGGCGCTGCTCCACGGAGAACCCTGCCAGGCCCGCCCAGATGGCCCACGAGCGATCACGTTCTGCGTCTCCGACGGGGAAGAAGACTTCGAACCGTCCGAACTCGTTCGTTCGGCCGTAGTAGCACTGTCCCACCAACCCTTCGACGATGATCCACGCCTCGTTCAGGGGCATTCCTTGTTCGTCCATCACGACGCCCGAAACGCGCGCGAGCGGCTTTTCCGGCTGGAGCGCGAGGGCAAGCGCGTCCTCGGCGGTTTGGTGGAACCCAAACCGCCCCTGCTTGAAGCCCGACGCCCGGGCGACGAGGGAACCCCTTCTCCAGGCCTGGATCGTCTCTAAATCCATCCGGACGATTCCCCAACCGTCGGCATCGCCTCCATATGCATAGCAGTTCGTCGCCGCGTCCTCCGGCCTCTCTTCGATCGCCCACCAGACGTCGGGAATCGGGTTCCCCTTGTCTGCGACAATGAACCGGACGACCAGCTCCCCACGCCTGTTTCGCGGGGATCGTGCGACGCCTTTCGTCTTGTCTCGGGCAGAAGATAGCACTCGACGAGATCCAGCCACGACGGCGTCTCCGTGCTCAGTCGAGATATACTTCCGCGTCGCCCTGCGAGAAACGTCCTCGCCACGGAAGACGAAAACCAGTGCAGCCGCGGTGGTGAGGATTGCCGCGAACACGAACAGAGCGACTCTCCGCCACATCGGATCGTACCTCGGAATCCAGCGCGGACCGCGACCGGGCTCGGTGAGCCCGGTCCCCACCTCGTGTCGGATTGTACTACGGATTGACTACGTCGTTGCCCTTGCGGTGAGACACGCTGTCGCCAGTGTCTCGCGTCAGATTGTCCACATCCGTGTCGTTGCCCAGATCGACCGAGTCTGAACCGTCGCTGTCATCGGTTCGGACCGTATCCGCCCCGGTCCCCGCTTTGACAAAGTCGGGTCCATCGTTGGCGTACGTGTCGTCGATCGTATCATCGCCGGTGCCGCCGTACAGCTTGTCGCTGCCGCCGTCTCCTGTGAGCTGGTCGTTGCCAGTACCACCGCGGAGCGTGTCCTTCCCGTCGCCACCGTGGTACTCGTCGTCTCCGCCATCGTCGCTTCCGCCTTCACCGCCGAGGGTGTCGTTGCCATTGCCGCCCCAGCCTTCGTCTCGCACACTGCCAGGGTCACCATGAAGGGCATCCGACCCGTCGCCTCCGTGCATGCTGTCGCCTTGAGGGCTTCCGGTGAAGCTGTCGTTGCCGTTCCCGCCAAAGAACACGGCCGGGTTGCTGTTCGTGGTCTCGTCGGCAGTAGAGGTATGGTCGAAAGTTGTGTTCTGAGCTCTGAACGAAAGGCGGCGTATCCTTTCGGTTGACCAAAACCGAAAACCGCCCCGAGTGGGCAGAAAGGATACGCCTTGAACAAGAGCGTAACAGCCGAGCCGGCAAGCGGCGAGGTCCGAAGCAGATTGGACGAGATCGTGCGGGAGGGCGTGCAGCAGCTGCTGCGCGCGGCGCTGGAGGCCGAGGTGTGCGACTTCATCGAGCGGCACGAAGAGGTCGCGGACGGGCAGGGACGGCGCCAGGTGGTGCGCAACGGCTATCTTCCCCAGCGGGAGGTGCTGACCGGCGCCGGCGCGATGCAGGTGCGTCAGCCGCGCACGCGTGACCTGCGGGCCGTGGGCGAGCAGGAGCGCATCCGTTTTTCTTCCTCGATCCTTCCGCGCTACCTGCGGCGCTCCAAGAGCCTGGACGAGCTGATCCCGTGGCTGTATTTGCGCGGCGTCTCGACCGGCAACTTCCAGGAAGCGCTGCAGGCGATTTTGGGACCGGGGGCCAAGGGGCTCTCTTCGAGCGTCGTGACGAGGCTGCTCCAGAGCTGGCAGAGCGAGCACCAGGCCTGGAGCCGGCGCGATCTATCGGACAAGGAGTACGTCTACGTCTGGGCCGACGGGATCTACTTCAACGTCCGTCTCGAGCAGGAGCGGCAGTGCTTTTTGGTGGTCCTGGGAGCCACCAGCGATGGCCGCAAGGAGCTCTTGGGGCTTCTGGACGGCTACCGGGAGAGCGAGCAGAGCTGGCGCGAGCTGCTGGTGGACCTCAAGGCCCGCGGGCTGAAGACCGCGCCGAAGATCGCCCGTCGGCGATGGCGCCCTGGGCTTTTGGAAGGCGTTGCGCAAGGTCTTTCCGACCACGCGCGAGCAGCGCTGTTGGGTCCACAAAACGGCCAACGTGCTCAACAAGCTGCCGCGTGCGCTGCAGTCCAAGGCGAAGGCGGACCTGCACCAGATCTGGATGGCCGAGACGCGCGAGCACGCGCGCAAGGCCTTCAACCTGTTCGTCGCGAAGTACAAGGCCAAATACCCCAAGGCGGTCGCCTGCCTCGAGAAGGACGGCGACGTCCTGTTGTCGTTTTACGACTTCCCGGCCGAGCACTGGCTGCACCTGCGGACGACGAACCCGATCGAGTCCACCTTCGCGACGGTGCGCCTGCGCCATCGCAAGACCAAGGGCTCGGGAAGCCGCGCCGCATGTCTGGCCATGGTCTTCAAGCTGGTCCTGGTCGCCGAGCGCAGCTGGCGCCGCCTCAACGGCGCCGCCCGGCTCGTACAACTTCTAAAAGGTCATCAATTCATCGACGGAGTGCCGCAGGAAAGGAGCGCCGCCTGAAATTCGCCAGAACACAAGATTTGACGATATCTCC
>JBHHYG010000363.1:0-3719 GCA_046757445.1 Acidobacteriota bacterium | reverse complement strand
CTTTGCAGAACGTGAACTGAAGATTTTTGCGGGCAACGCCTGCCCGACGTTGGCGGGTGCCATCGTCGAGCATCTTGGCGGGTCGCTTTCGGGCATTGACATCGGCACGTTTTCCGACGGCGAGGTGTGCTGCCAGATCCAGGAGAATGTGCGCGGCTCCGACGTCTTCATCCTGCAGTCCACCTGCCGTCCGGTGAACCGCAACCTGATGGAGCTGCTGATCATGATCGATGCCGCCCGCAGGGCTTCGGCGGCGCGGATCACGGCGGTGGTGCCGTATTTCGGCTACGCCCGGCAGGACAAGAAGGATGCCCCCCGCGTGCCGATCACCGCCAAGCTGGTGGCCGACCTGCTGGTGACTGCCGGCGCCGACCGCATCCTGGCCATGGATCTGCACGCTGGGCAGATTCAGGGCTTTTTCAACATTCCCGTCGACCACCTGTTCGCTGCTCCCGTGGCGGTCAAGTGCATCAAGCAGATGGAGTTGGACGACTTGGTCTTGGTGGCGCCGGATGCCGGCGCGGTCGAGCGGGCCCGCGCCATTGCCAAGCGGTTGGAGGCCGGCCTGGCGATCATCGACAAGCGCCGCCCACGTGCCAACAAAGCTGAGGCGATGCACGTCATCGGCGAGGTCGATGGCTGCAATGTGATCCTATACGATGACCTGGTCGACACGGCCGGCACCTTGACGGAAGCTGCGGCGGCGTTGCAGAAGGCGGGTGCGAGATCGGTTTACGCCTTCGCTACCCACCCGGTGCTCTCCGGCCCCGCGGTTGAAAGTATCGTCGAAAGCTCGTTCGAGAAGGTCATCGTTACCGACACCATCCCGCTATCCGAGACTGCCGCCGCCTGTACCAACATACTCGTGCTCTCGGTGGCGGAGCTGTTCGGCGATGCCATCCGCCGAACCCATGAGGAGACCAGCATCTCGAGTTTGTTCATCTGACTCCTTTTCTGGCGTCCTGCTCCGGCGAGCGGGATTCCCCGAAAGACATACACCGGTGGACCGGTAGCCCGGTCTCGAGGGCTCCTGCGACACCGGGGTTGCAGTAGAGGGTATGACCATGGCTGAAATCGTCATTGAAGCGGAGCCCCGGCAGCCTGGCTCGAGCAACGTGGCCCGGCGCCTGCGCCGGGCTGGGAGATTGCCGGTGGTGGTCTACGGCGGCAGCAGTGAAACTCATCCGATCAGCGTTGATCCGCGCGCTATCATCGACATCCTCAAGTCAGAATCGGGCCAGAACACCGTCTTCCAGCTCAAGACGGGGAAAGGTGGCTCGACCGAAACGGTGATGCTCTTCGATTTGCAGATCGATCCGATCACCCATGACCTGGTGCACGCTGATCTCATGCGCATCGCCATGGACAAGGCGATCGAGGTGTCGGTGCCGCTGGTGTTGGTGGGGGAAGCGAAGGGCGTCAGGGTCGACGGCGGTGTGCTCGATCAGTCTCTGCGGGAGTTGGTCGTCACCTGCCTGCCGTCGGACATTCCGGATGGCATCGAGCTGGATGTCAGCGAGCTCAAGATCGGTGACGCGGTGCGCGTCAGCGACCTGAAGGTACCGTCGACGGTCACGGTCGTCAGCGACCCGGAACGGTCCGTAGCCTCGGTCGTCCCGCCGGTGTCGGAGGAGGATCTCGAGGCGGTTGTGGTCGAGCCCTTCGCTGAGGAGGCCGAGCCAGAGCTGGTCGGGGTCGAGCCGGGGGAGAAGGGCGAAGAGGCGGAACCCACCGAGGAGCCCGCGAAGCAAGAGGCCGGTGAATCGGAGTAGTCGGTGCGTGCCGTTGCGGGACTCGGCAACCCGGGGGATTCCTATCGACACCATCGCCACAATGCCGGCTGGATGTTGCTGGACGAGCTTCTGGCCCGGGCGCGGGTGCTCGAGCGGCGAAGCCTCGACTGGGTCGACCTGACCAGGGTCGTGCTGACGAGCGGCGGCGCGAGGACCGGGCATCATTTGGCTGGTGGCAGCGAGGAGATCTGGTTGATGCGACCCAGCACCTACATGAACAGCAGCGGTCTGGGGGTGTCGGCGGGGTGTGACGAGCTGCAGCTCGGCCCGTCCGAGCTGTTACTGGCCTATGACGAAATCGATCTGCCGCTGGGCAGGGTGAGGTTGCGCCGCAGCGGCGGCGATGGCGGGCACCGAGGCATGCGATCGGTGATCGAAGCATTGGAGACGCAACAGATACCGCGGCTGCGGCTGGGCGTCGGCGGCGAGAAAACGCCCGAAGACACCGCCGACTATGTGCTGACCCCCTTCGCCTCCGAGGAGCTTCCGGTGGTAGCGGAGATGATCGAGAACGCCGCTGATGCGGTGCGGATGATCCTTCGGGCGGGACTCACCGCCACAATGAATGCCTACAACCCCATTCAATCCTCGTCCTCGGAGGGTGGCCGCGAGGCCTCCTCGCGCGACGGGTCCACGAAGTCGTCAGACTAGGAGTTTCGAAGTATGGAAATGCAGACGCTGATGACCGCCGCCCCCGTGCTCGGGGTGGTGGGTCTGGTGGTCGCACTCGGTATCCTGTTCACACTCAAGCGTCGTCCTGTCGGTTCGGAGCTGATGAGCGAGATCGCCGATGCCATTCACCATGGCGCCATGGTCTTTCTCGGCCGTGAGTACGGCCTCTTGATCATCTTCATCGTCATCGTCGCCGCGCTACTGGGTTCGTTCATCAGCCCCTGGACGGCTGCCGCCTTCATCAGTGGCGCGGCCTGCTCGATGGCAGCCGGCTTCTTCGGCATGAACGCGGCCACCGCGGGTAACGTCCGCACCGCCAACGCCGCCCGCGAGCGAGGTAAGGATGCGGCGCTGCTGGTAGCGTTTCTGGGCGGGTCGGTGATGGGCCTGTCGGTGGCGAGCCTGGGCTTGCTCGGTGTCGGCCTGTGGTTCCTGTTCTTCGGAAATCCGTCGACGGCCTCCGTCATCAACGGCTTCGCTATGGGGGCCTCCTCCATCGCTCTGTTCGCCAGGATCGGGGGCGGCATTTACACCAAGGCCGCAGACATAGGTGCCGACCTGGTCGGCAAGATCGAGGCGGGTATTCCCGAGGACGATCCCCGCAACCCGGGGGTGATCGCCGACAACGTCGGCGACAATGTCGGCGATGTCGCCGGCATGGGGGCAGACATCTTCGAGTCCTACGTCGGCTCCATGGTGGCCACCATTGCCATCGGCGCCACCTTGTTCGGTGACCGGCTCAGCGCCCTGGTCGCTGATGCCTCCATGCCGGAGGGGCAGATCAAATCACTGTTGATGGGCCTGCCCTTGGTGCTGGCCATGCTGGGCCTGCTCTGTTCCTTTATCGGCATCCTGTCGATGGCCGTCTTCAAGAGGGTGAGTCCCGCCGGTGCCTTGCGCTGGTCGGCGCTCCTTGCCGCCATTCTGTTTCTCCTCGTCGGCGGTCTGTATATCCGTTCCACGCCGCTGAACCACCAGGTGTGGTGGGCGGTGTTTTGGGGCACCCTTGCCGGCCTGACGATCGGCTGGCTGACCGAGTACTACACTGCCGGCAAGCCGATCCGCGACATCGCCAGAGCCAGCCTCACCGGCTCGGCGACCAACATCATCCACGGGCTGGCGGTGGGGCTGCAGTCCACGGCCCTTCCGGTGCTGTCGATCTGCTTCGCCATCTACTTTGCCAACCGTGTCGCCGGCCTCTATGGCGTTGGCATCGCCGCCGTTGGCATGCTGGCCACCGTCGGCATCACCATG
>JBHHYG010000362.1:0-3722 GCA_046757445.1 Acidobacteriota bacterium | reverse complement strand
GCACAAAGAGGAGATACTTTGTCATCGGCGAGCGTCCTCTCACTATCAAGATACGCGGACCCCGCCCTGAAAGGTCCTTCGCCCGCCGGGCTGCTGCGCCGGCGGGAGCTGTGGCCAGCGTAGGGCCGGGCGGGAAGGAAGATGCGCGTGCGACGTTCTGTGATTGACTCCGAAGGGCTTGGCACCCTACCATTGGATGGTCCCGTCGAGCCCGGCGAGGATACAGCCATGGCGAAGAACAGCTTGACCATCACCGACAACCGCACCGGCAAGAGCTACCAACTCGCCGTCACCGACGACACCATCCGCGCGATGGACCTACGGCAGATCAGGGTCAACGACGACGATTTCGGCATGATGAGCTACGACCCCGCCTTCACCAACACCGCCTCCTGTCGTAGCCGCGTCACCTTCATTGACGGCGAGCGGGGCATCCTCTGGTACCGGGGCTACCCCATCGAGCAACTGGCAGAAGAATCCTCCTTCCTCGAAACCGCCTACCTCCTCATCCACGGTGAGCTGCCCTCGCAGGGCGAGCTCGACGAGTGGGTCTACGAAATCACCCACCACACCTTCCTGCATGAAAATGTCAAAAAGGTGCTCGACGGCTTCCGCTACGACGCCCACCCCATGGGCATGCTGGTCAGCCTGCTGGCCGCGCTGTCGACTTTTTACCCGGATGCCAAGCGCGTGCGCGATCCGGAGTCGCGCCGCAAGCAAATCTACCGCCTGATCGCCAAGACCCCCACCCTGGCCGCCTACTGCTACCGTCACAGCCGCGGCTTGCCCTACGCCTACCCCGACAACCAGCTCAGCTACGCCGGCAACTTCCTCAACATGCTCTTCTGCATGTCGGAGGCCGACTACCGGCCCAACCCTACCCTGGAAAAGGCGCTCGATGTGCTCTTCATCCTGCACGGCGACCACGAGCAGAACTGCAGCGCCAACGCCATGCGCAGCGTGGGCAGCTCGCTGGTTGACCCGTACTGCTCCACCGCCGCGGCTGCCGCCGCCCTCTACGGCCCCCTGCACGGCGGCGCCAACGAAGCCGTGCTGCGCATGCTGAACGAGATCGGCTCGGTGAAGAACGTCCCCGCCTTCATCGAGAAGGTCAAGACGGAGAAGAGCGTGCGCCTGATGGGCTTCGGCCACCGCGTCTACAAGAACTACGACCCGCGCGCCAAGATCATCAAGAAGCTCGCCTACGAGGTCTTCGACGCCTGCGGGCGCAACCCGCTCATCGACATCGCCCTCGAGCTCGAGCGCATTGCGCTCGAAGACGACTTCTTCACCAAGCGTAAGCTCTACCCCAACGTCGATTTCTACAGCGGCATCATCTACCAGGCCATGGGCTTCCCGACCGAGATGTTCCCGGTGCTGTTCGCCATCGGGCGCATGCCCGGCTGGCTGGCGCAGTGGCAGGAGATGCTGCTCGACGAAGAGCAGAAGATCGCCCGGCCCCGCCAGGTCTACGTCGGGCAGAAAAAGCGCGACTACCGGCCCCTCGACCGGCGTGGCGGCTCGCCGGCGCCCTCCGCCCCCGCCCATCCGGGCGGGCCGGCCGCCAAGGCTGCGCGCTAGCCCCCGGTACGCTCTCCTCCTGAGCCCCCAGGCCCCAGCCTGGGGGAATGGCCGCCGGTTTTTCACCCCAAGGGCTCGTCGTCGCCTCCAAAAGAAAAGCAGCCGACCCTATTGGGTCGGCTGCTCGGTTTAGGCGTTCTTCGGTTTTCGAGTTTCGTTTTTCGCTAGGGCGTGCCGTCGACGCGCTTGGCGAAGAATTGCTGCACACCGGCGCTCAGGCGAAACAACAAGCCTTTCACCCGCACCGCTTGGTTGTTCGTCAGGCTGGCCACGCCGTTGGGTAGATCGTCGAAGCGCGTCTGCCCGGTGACGGTCTCGACCTCAATGGACTGGTCCGGGAACAAAGCGGCGTTCGGATCGAGCTCGAAGTTGGGCGTCACGATGGAGCCAGTCACCACCGTGCCGCGAATGGTCTGGTCTTCCAGCTTGATCTTCTCCGCGGTGATGGCGGTGGTGGCGGTGGTGACGTCTTCCACCGGGTCCACGTCCACCTTCTGCCCGATCTCCAGCTCGGCGGGCTCGTCGAACCGTGTGGCAGCGACGATAAAATCATCGTCGTCGATGCGCCAGATGACCGAGCCGTCGGTGGGCACGGTGACCGTGATGAGGTCGGTGGCCGGCACGCTGGCGATGCAGGGTGGCTCCTCGAGCAGCACCATCACGAACTCCGTTACCCGGTCGGCGCCGTCGCGCGTGGTCTCGATAATCAGCCCCTCGAAATCATCGTCGTCGAGCTCGTCTTCCAGCTCAACCTTCTCCGCCACCATGCCGCCGTCGCCCTCGATGTCGATATCGACTTCCACGATCTGGTTGGCTTGCACGCCGTCGAAGGTGTTGGCCAGCGGCGGGTTGGCTTCGTCGAAGTCTTCGAACTCGGTGTCGGCGTCCACCGTGACGGTGATCTGGTCGCAACTGGAGAAGGCCTCGAACACAAAGGTGCCCGAGGTGGAGCTGGTGCGGTTGAGACTCACCACGCGGCCGGTGATGTCTTCCAACTCGTCCTGCACGCCGGTGATGTCAAGCAGCGTGACCGTCACGGCGCCGACGGCGGCGGGATCGACACCCGTGATGGCTTCCGTGATGGGATCGGTCACCAACGAGGCTGCCAGGTCGAAATCCACCACCAGGCCCGTCACCTGACCCGCCACCACGCTGAAACTGATGTTGACCGTCACCGAAGAGTTTGTCAGCGGCGGCTCCACCTCTTGAATGTTGGCGTCAGTGCAAACCGTGGGCGGGATCGTATCCGGACAGAACTTCACTTCCGGGTTGGCAAGCGTGAGGGTAATGCTGGTGTAGCTCCCGGCCGGAATGCCCTGCGCCAGCCGGATTAGCTCCGGCTCCAGTTGCATGCTGGTCAGCTCGATGCGCTCCGGCTGGGGGAGCACGGATACATTGCCGGGGTTCAGGACGACACTCATCAGGTCGACCTCAAACTTCACAATGTTATCTGCGGGGGCGTCCTGTCCCACCACCACCACCGTGCCGCCGCCCGGCGCAGGCACGCCCGCCGGTGGAGGCGGAGCGGTGCTGCCCCCGCCGCAGCCGGCGCCCAGCAGCGCCAGCGAAAGTGAAAAGAAGATTGCCCTGCTGAACCAGCGAGTGCTAATCATGGCTTTCCTGCACCTCTTTATCATGGATTCCCCCAGCCCTAAGCATTCTATTGGCAGCCATGCAGGCTGCCAATGGGAGAAACGTCCTAAACCTGCCCTCTGCCTCCCAGGCCGGCCGCCAGGGCTTCGGGGTTCTGCCCTTCGGCGCGAGCTCGACTCCCGACGAGATCCGCGGCTGCCTCCATACTTCCTTCAGGATGCTGGAGACCGCTCTGGGGATATCTGGCGATATGGGAGGGGAAGAAGATTCTTCAGCGCAGAGGCCCGAGAGGGCAGGCGCCCTACTGGCGTAGGTGGGAGAGCGTGGCGCCCAGGCTGACCAGGGCGTTGAAGATGGCCAGCACTTGCCGCCGGTAGGTCAGGATCTCTTGCAGCCGCCGGCGCGCGACCGGCTCGTGCCGCCAGAGCCGGTGCCAGCGCCGCTCGACCTCCCTCGGACCGTCGATGTCGCGCCGCAGCCTCTCCAGCGGGTAGCCGCGCATGAACAGCCCGTAGAAATAGGCCGCTTCCCGTTGTGGGGGCTCGAGC
>JBHHYG010000361.1:0-3726 GCA_046757445.1 Acidobacteriota bacterium | reverse complement strand
GAAAGGGCACGGGCGCAAGGCGCGTGCCGGGAGGGCTCCGGAGACGTATTTGACAATACGCCGAGGAGACCGAGCAAGCGCAACGCAGCGAGCGCGCCCTTCCCCGTGCCCGCAGCAGCAAGCCGTTGAGAATTGCGGGCGACAATCTCTCAGGAGGCGCTGGGTGGTTGCTCGCCGGCGACGATCTCCAGGGCGTGGATGATCAGCGGTGCCAGGGCTTCGAGTCCGTCGCTAACCCCACTCGGGCTGCCGGGCAAGTTGACGATCAGAGTCGATGCCGCAATCCCGGCCTCGCCTCGCGACAGCGCCGCCAGCGGCGTCACCATCAAACCCCTGCCTCGCAGATACTCGGAAAGCCCCGGTGCCAGTCGCTCACAGACGTCACGGGTGGCCTCCGGCGTCACGTCGGTCGGTGACAGACCGGTGCCACCGGTGGTCAGGACGAGATGGATCGCCGGGTCGGCGACGGCTCGCCGCAAGAGAGCGGCGATCGCCTCGCGCTCGTCCGTCACGATCTCCGTGGCGACGACCCGCATCCCCCAACCTCGAAGGGCTTCGAGGATGGGGGGCGAACTGAGGTCCGCACGCTCGCCGGCGGCGACACCGGTGCTGACGGTCAGCACCATGGCACCGAAGTGTCCTGACGGGCGCGGGCTTGCCCCAAGCCGGTGAGCGTGTGGCCCCTCGGTCACGGGCAGATCATCGCTGCCACGTACCGCTGCGGCCGCCCGATTTCGATTCCAGCCGCACCTCGGTGATGCGCATGCCACGCTCCAGGGCCTTGCACATGTCGTAGAGGGTAAGAAGCGCCACCGCGGTCGCCGTCAGTGCCTCCATCTCGACGCCCGTGGGCCCGGTACAGCCGGCGGTAGCGGTGACCCGCAGGCCATCCTCGACGACCCCGACCTGCACGTCGACGTGAGTCAGCGCCAGCGGATGACACAGCGGCAGCAGCTCGGCGGTGCGCTTGGCCGCTTGCATGCCGGCGATGCGGGCGACCTCGACAACATTGCCCTTGGGGACCTGGCCGGACAGCACTCGCTGACGGGTCGGGGCCGTCATGACCAGTTTCCCCGAGGCCGTCGCTCGCCGCTCGCTGGCGGCTTTGCCGCCGATGTCGACCATGCGTGACCTGCCCCGTTCGTCGAGGTGTGTCAGCTCGTGCTCTGCAGACATGATTGCCCGAGCGTAGCACGCAACCCGTCGAGAAGTTCAGGCCAGAAGCCGTTGGACCACCTCGGGCCATTGGTGCTTCCGAGCCACCGAAGCGGCAGCCGTACCGAGGCGCTCTGCCAGGCCAGGATCGTCCGTCAGACGCGCCAGTGCCTCGGCCACATCCCGCGCACGCGGCTCGACCACATAGCCAGTGACGCCATCTTCCACTAGCTCGCTGGGACCCTCCGAGTCGGCACACGTAACCACCGGCTTGGCACTGGCAAAGGCTTCGAGGGTAACCATGCCGTAGTCTTCGGCCCGGGCGCCGAAGAAAACGCCAGCACAACGTGCATACTCGTCCACCAGCTGCTGTTCCGAAACAGCCTCGAGGAAATCCACTCGATCGCCGATGCCGAGCCCGCTGGCAAGGCGCGCCAGTTCGGCCCTCTGCGGGCCGTCCCCGGCGATCCGCACCCTCCAACCACTGGCCGTCGCCGCCGCCCGCAGCAGCAGGTCGATGCGCTTCAAAGGCGTCAGTCGTCCCACCGCCAGGATTGGGCCCCCATAGCCTTCACATCGATAGGGCCTCGGCGGCGGCGGCGGGTAGAGTACCTCTGCGGCGATGCCGCCCCAGCGCTCGAGCCTCCGGCGGATGGTCTCCGACTGGGCAAAGACCTTGTTGCAGCGCCTCAATAAAAAGTTGTCGAGGAGGTGAAGCAGTCGTCGGCGGGTACCCTCCACCAGCTTGCCGCGTGGCCCCAGGGTGCCCCGGAACTGCGGCCAAAGGTCATAGTACTCGCGCAGGCGGTGGTTCAACCAGACGACATGGCACGGGTGGCGTACGGCGTAGGCGGGGAATCTCAAGCTGATCACCCGGTCGATGTCGTGGCCGTCGCCGCTAACCCGCACGTCGGTGAGCCAGGTGGCCAGGTAGGCGGACAGCTGCCGGCCGAAGCGGTTCTGAGGAGTCGTCAGCATTTCTGCCTCATGCCCCGCTGCCGCCAGCGCAGCCACCAGGGCACGGGCGATCACCCGGTGCCCCCCCTCGACGAGGGGAACGTCGGAGGTTACGACGGCGATGCGCATCGAGCCCTCCTCGAGGTTCGCCAGCCTTTCTCACCGTCCGCCTGCTGCGGTCGCGGATAGGCCCGCTCCGACGAAGCGCGATCTCGGCAGACACCCTGCGGGGGGTGAGGGGAGCGGCCAGATGTTGTAAAAATGAGACAATCCGGGACCGGCCTGACACCTAAAGGCCACAGTTCCGACCCCCATCGGCACCCCCGCGAGGGTCCGTCGAAGTGATGGAACTCTTTGAATTGCAAAGGGTTGCCTTGTTGGGTCATAATCCGGCACCGATCTTGCGTGGGGCTACATCCGAAGGGGAGGCAGAACCTCTCGGGGGTATCGATGACCTGGACCCAAAAGACGGTCCGGCGCGACATTCGTTGCGCTGGCATAGGATTGCACTGTGGCGCCCGCGTCGAGATGCGCATGCGGCCGGCACCGCCCGACACCGGCATACTTTTCCGTCGTCTCGATCGCGATGGCGCCGAGATACCCGCTGCGCAGCGGTTCCTGAGTCGCTCCAACCTGGCAACCACACTGTCCATGGACGGGGCCTCCATCAGGACCGTCGAGCACATTCTGGCCGCTGCCAGTGGCCTTGGTATCGACAACCTGATTGTCGAAGTGGAAGGCCAGGAAGTTCCCATCCTGGATGGCTCAGCAGCGCCTTTCATCTATTTGATGCACGAAGCCGGGGTGCGCCAGCAACAAGCACCGCGGCAGTTTATCAAGATCTTGGAGCCGATTCGCTTCGAAGAAGACGGCAAGTTCGTCGCCGTCTATCCGGCCGACCGTTTCAAGATCTCCTATACCATCGTTTTCGATCATCCTTTGATCGGCGAGCAACGTCAGACCTTCGTGGTGACGCCGCGTTGCTTCACCGAGCAGATCGCGCCGGCGCGTACCTTCGGCTTCTTGCGGGAGGTCGAGCAACTGCGCAAGAACGGCTTCGCCCTGGGCGGCTCGATGGAGAATGCCGTTGTCGTTGGCGACACCTCGATCCTCAACAACCAGCTACGCTTCCAGGACGAGTTCGTCCGCCACAAGATCCTCGACGCCATCGGCGATCTGATGCTCCTGGGAGCACCGCTGCTGGGCCACGTCGTCGCTTACCGAGCCGGACACTCGCTGCACGCGTCCCTGGTAGAAGCGATCCTCTCCTGCCCCGAGGCCTGGCGCCGGGTCACCTGGGAGGACGTCGTCTATGACATCGCCTCCCGGCGGCCGTATCTGGTCCCCGCACGCGCCTAACCCGAACTTCCCAACGGCTCGCGGCTGCGGCAGCGCAATGGCAGGCGATGATTGCGTTGCGCTCGCTCGGCGCTCCAGGATCGCCTGCCCCCCCCCTCACCTGTTCGCGCAAGACCCATGCGCGGTACCCTACAGGTGAGATGGACAGCCTCCTCACAGCGACACTAGCCCGCATTTCTCAACGGCTCGCGGCTGCGCGGGCGCAAGGGCCGCGATGACTGCGTTGCGCTTGGCTCGCGGGCTCGACGTACTGCA
>JBHHYG010000360.1:0-3732 GCA_046757445.1 Acidobacteriota bacterium | reverse complement strand
TACCCGCGGCCTCGAACGCCTTTTGATTGCCCCACACGGCGAAGCTGTGCAGGCCGCGCAGGATGACCGGATGATCCGGTACCCGTTCGCTGAGCAGCTTCATGTCGGGATAGTGGTCAGCCCAGGCCCCCTCGTCCCAGCCGTAGCCGACGATCCACTCGCCGGCGGGCACCGAGGCGGCGCGCTCGGCGACCCGCTCTACCGCCTCCTCCTCGCTGTTGATTCCCACCAGGCTCACCTGCTCGAGCACCGTTCCCAGGTTGGCCACGTGGGAGTGGGCGTCGACCAGACCGGGAAGCACGGTGGCACCTTCGAGGTCGACGACCCGCGTGGTTTGCCCGCGGTAGGACTCGGCATCTTCGTCGCTGCCGACGAAGAGGATCGTTCCTCCTTCGATGGCGATCGCCGTCGCATCGGGCTGCCAGCCGGCATCGGAGAATGGAGCATTGGCCGCGGGCGTGCCGTCGAGGGCCGGGTCGTCCCAGGTGAAGGTATAAACCCTGCCGTTGTGGAGGATCGTGTCGGCGGTCGGCGTCGGGTACCCCTGCGCACAAGCCGTCACCGCCGCGATCAGGGTGACGCCGACGGTGAAGTCCAGAAGCCGCCTGCAGAACAGCTGCCAGCCGCCGACCCCCATGCGCCGCCGGGGCATCCGGGCCGAGATGGGCCGGTTGATCGATCTCATCGTTGCGTCTCCCTGTAACGAGTCTCCTTCTACCCGGTTCCGGTGAGTTTCCCCGCCCGCTCCCGCAAGAGCCATCGCCGAACTCGCGAGGGCTTTTCCCGCAACCTGCCACGGCGGTCACCGGGGCTCAACGGAGAAGCCATCCGCCCCTGCTGCGGGCATAAGCGATCAGGTGTTCGACGCTGCGGCCGTAGCTCGCCACCCCTCCGGGCACCCGGTTGCTTCGCAGATAGGCATCGTTGACGGCGCGCGCCGCATCGCTGGCTGGACCTAGAAAGCGACGCCAGTGCGCGTTCGCCGCGTCGATGTCCCGTTGTACTCCGGGCAAGCGCTCTTTTACCAGATCGACCGCCCGCGGCCGATCGTATCGTGCCACCGCTGCGAGAAGCTGTCGCTGGGCGAAGACGTCTGCCGAGTATTGCGCCCAGGTGTGTGGGGCAGCCGCAGCCACCAGGTAGCCCATGAAGTTGGCCTCGTCCTCGCGGGCAAAGCCTCGTTGGTGGGCCATCTCGTGGGCCACCGCCTGGGGCAAGGTCAGCGGCGGGATATCACGATTGAAGTTGGCCTCGCCCGTCCAGGGGAAGTAGAAGCCGGAGATCCCCAGATAGTCCAGCAAGCGGCTGGCGAGCAGCGGCTTGGGCCGGCCGAAGGAAAAGCCCGAAAAGGAGGATCGGCCGACGACCTTCTCGGAGGCCTTCCACCCCTGAAGGAGGGTTTCCTGCAGGGCCGGGTCATCCAGTACCGGGCCGGTTACCTCACCGAGGTCTTCAGAGCCGTGTAGGGTCACGTAGGCGAAGTTGCCGGCCTCCACCATCTCCTGGGCCAGGGCTGCGACCTCCTCGGGCGTCGCACCGCTCGCATCCCATCCATATCGCTGGTCCATCGGCAGGCGGGCGTAGTGAAACCCCCACAGCAGGTAGAAGAGCGCCACTGCGATGCCCACGTCCGACCCCATTCGCAGCAGGGCGGCGGCGACCGCGTTGCCGATGCCCCGATCCCTGCGAACCATGCCGGCGATGCTGCGGGCCGCACCCGCAAGCTGGCGGATCAAGAAGGCGACAATGAGCAGCTCGGCGATGGAAAGGGGGATCACGCCGCTGAGCCGGGATAGCAGCGATGCGATCACCGGGCCGATGCCGTCGCCGTAGACGCGCTCCGCCACAGCGGGGAACCAGGACAGAAGGACAAAGATGCCAAAGACAACAGCCCCGGCGCCGATTGCCACCAGTCGTCGTCGCAGCCGCAGGCCAGGGTTCAACATGAAATGAAAGTCTCAGAGAAGGGGTTCGAGTGCAAATACTGGCGGCTGGCAACATTGTGATATAAAGTACTTGGCGATAAAGCCCTTTGCCGAGCATGGAAACATGGTGCCCTGCAGTGAGTGATTATAGGCGCGTCGGAGCTTCGGGTTAGGGGACCGATTGGGAGGCAAGCGAGCAAGTCGATGGCCGTAGAGCCCTTACACGCCCGTGCCGAGCACAACCTGCGCTTCATCCGCGAGAAGATGGAGCACGCTGCCCCCTTCACTGCCGTGCCGGGGTGGGGGGGAGTGCTGATGGGGCTGGTGGGGTTGGCGGCCGCGGGCCTGGGGTCGGTGCAGTCGAGCACCGAGGGGTGGTTGGCCATTTGGCTCGCTGCCGCCCTGGTCGCGGTTCTCATCGGTGGCTGGACGATGGACAGAAAGGCCCGGGCGGCCGGATCGGATTTACTCTTCGGCAAGGGGCGCAGGTTCCTCCTCAGCCTCTTGCCTCCCTTGTTCGCCGGCGCCGTGCTGACGCTGGTGCTCTATCTGGGCGGCCTCGTCGCTGCGATTCCCGGGCTGTGGTTGCTGCTCTACGGCACCGCAGCGGTCACCGGCGGTGCCTTCTCCATCCGTGTCGTGCCCGCCATGGGCCTCTGTTTCATGCTTCTCGGACTGATCGCCCTCTTTGCTCCCCCCGAATGGGGGAACTGGTTGCTGGCGGCGGGATTCGGTGGCCTGCAGATCGTCTTCGGGTTGATCATCGTCATCAGATATGGCGGCTGACCCGCTAGCCCGCACCCCTATTCGCGCTTCGCCGCCGGGCCGCGGTCAGTCCCCGCCAGGAGAGGTACGTCCGGGGGCTCGCGGGGAGGCTTTGCCCGGCAAGGGCGAGCGCAGCGAGTGGCCTCTCCGCAAGCCCCGGTTCGTGCCTCAACCCCGATAACAGCGGCTAGCCCGCATTTCTCAACGGGTCGTGAAGCGAGCGGGCGCAGGGGCTGCGAGGACAAGGCGCGCGCCGGTTCGAGGGCGCAGGCGTACTCGTGCAGTACGTCGAGACCTCGAGCCAAGCGCAACGCAGTCATCGCCTGCCATTGCGCTCGCGCAGCCGCGAGCCGTTGAGAAATGCGGGCTAGCCCTCGGGAGGGAGCCATTGAGGAAGATGAAGAAGGAACATCAGAGGGAAGGGCAGCGGCACCCCGAACCCGCTCTCGCAGCTAGCTCGCGCGAGCTGTACGCCGTACTGCACGGGAGGTCGAGGGATGATGCGAGGCAAGTCGACCGCCTCATCCACCAGCGCACCCGCCTGGCCATCGTCAGCGTGCTGGCCGTCAATGAGTTTCTCACCTTCAACGAGCTCAAGCAGTTGCTCGGGATCACCGACGGCAACCTCAGCGTGCACGCCCGCAAGCTGGAGGAGGCCGGTTACATCCGTTGCAAGAAGACTTTCGCGGGCCGCATCCCCAGGACGGAGTATCGCCTCGCTGCCGCGGGGCGGCGGGCTCTCGAGAGGTACCTGAAGCGCATGGAAACCCTGATCCAGGCGGTTCGGGCGCGCTGATCTGACCGATGAGCAATGCGGGTTACTTACGCGTCGGCCAGAAGAAGCCCTCGCGGGCGCGCACCTCGAGGCCGGGCCGGCGGATGTGGACCTTCAGCTCGTGCCAGCGGGGCTCCTGCTCGGCCGCCCCGGCACCCTCCGGGTCCATGAGGAAGCCGATGACGTAGCGCAGCCGCGTCTCCTCGAGCACGTCGCGGAAGCCCAGCCCCTTGTCGCTGCCGAAAAAGGGCTTGCCGCCGGTGTCGC
>JBHHYG010000359.1:0-3743 GCA_046757445.1 Acidobacteriota bacterium | reverse complement strand
ATGGGCGATACACCGCCCCATCTTCCGACTCTCAACGATGTGGAGAAACTGGTCGGTCGGATCGGGTCTGTACTCGTCCCGGGTGGGCTCTTCGTTGCCACGTTCCGAGATTACGTCTCGAGTCCATTGCAGGGCGACGCGCGTTTCATCCCCGTTCGATCGGATGGTCGCCGAATGCTCACGTGTTTCCTCGAGTATCTGGACGACTTCGTACGCGTGCACGACCTCGTCCACGAGCGAACGGACTCCGGCTGGGATCTGACGGTTGGCAGCTACGAAAAGCTGCGGCTCGATCCCCATTGGCTTGCTGAGGTGGCGCAGACGGCCGGCCTGCAGATCGTCCTCGAACGCACAGAAAGGGGCCTCGTTACCCTTTCGGCCAAGTCGCCAGCAAGCCGTATAACGAGGCGATGAAGTCGGACGTCGAGTAGCGGGGTTCGAATGACAGCCGCACCGTTTGCCATCAGCTGTCTCAGGATCGGCCGAGTCGGCGGCGCCCTTCAACGCCGCTCATCGCCGACGAGTTACAGAGAAGCAGGTATACCTCCGTGCGGATCGCCTCGATACTTCTGAGCCTACCGCTCGTTGCCACGATTGCAATTGCGTTGATTCAGGGCACCCGACACCTTTCGTGGGAGTGGCCTGTTCATGCGCATCACCACCTCTTGGCGCACATTTCCTCGGCCGTCGGCCTTGCCGCTGTCTCCCTGGTCCTCGTTCTTGGCCTCCTGCGCCGGAGCGAGCGCTGGGCATGGTGGACGCTCCTCGTTTCCGGCGTAGCAATCTACGGCGGGTTCTGGCTAGAAGCGGTCTCAAAGTGCGCCGTGCCAAGGCGCCGATTCTCAGTGGGTGTGATTCCCACCCGACAGCTGGTCGCTCCAGTCGGTAGCCGCCGGAGCGGTCGTGGAGGTAACGAAGCGATCGAAGCCTTTGGAATGGGTCACTTCGGGTGACCTGGCGAGCATGCAGGCCGGAACGTGAGTGAACGCTGAGCAGGCCTCGAAAAGTTCGATGCGGGGGCCGACCGGGCTTTGAGATCGGGAAGGCCGCCGTCGCTGGGCGAGACGAGCGACAGCATCCAGCGACCCCGCCGGGGTATTGGCGTCGGCATGCGTGTACATGGGGATCGGACGCAACACGGGAAGCCCCGTCGGGTGGGGGCGCGTGACCCCCAACCGGACTCCCGCGAGGGACAGGCCGGGCCTGTCGGGGTGGCGGAGGGGCCCGTAGTACCGGGGAAGCCGGGTAATGCCGGTGGAGGGAAGGGGCCCTGGTTCAAGGTCAGCGCAGGAAGCGGCAAGAGCCAGGAGATTGGCGGTGAGCCTACGAACTCCGGAGAAGGTTGAGAGGCTGCAGGCGGCGCTGCACGCCAAAGCGAAGGGATCTCCCGACTATCGATTCTATGCCCTGTACGACAAGGTGTACCGCGGCGACGTTCTCGAGTTCGCCTACCGGCTGTGTCTCCGCAATGGGGGAGCGCCGGGGGTGGATGGAGAGCGTTTCGAGGACATCGAGGCGTTCGGGGTGGATCGGTGGCTGGGAGAACGGACGGAAGAGCTCAGGAACAAGACCTACCAAGCCCAAGCCGTGCGGCGGGCCTGGATCCCGAAGCCCGACGGAACCCGGCGACCGCTGGGGATCCCGACGGTCCGGGACCGGGTGGTGCAGACGGCGGCGGTGCTCGTCCTCGAACCGATCTTCGAGGCCGATCTGCCGCCCGAGCAGTACGCCTATCGGCGGGGGCGCAGCGCGCTGGACGCCGTACAAGCGGTGCATGCGCTGCTGAGTACGGGGCATACGGAGGTCGTCGACGCGGACCTGAAGGCGTACTTCGATGAGATCCCGCACGCCGAGCTGATGAAATCGGTGGCCCGTCGCGTGAGCGACCGGCACATGCTGCATCTGATCAGGCTGTGGCTCCAAGCACCGGTGGAGGAGATCGACGATCGGGGTCGCAAGCATCGAACGACTCGCAACAAGGACCGAGGTCGGGGCTGCCCGCAAGGGGCTCCGATCTCACCGCTGCTGGCGAACCTCTACATGCGACGGTTCGTCCTGGGGTGGAAGAAGCTCGGGTACGAGTCGCGCTTGCGGGCGCGGGTGGTTTCCTATGCTGACGATCTCGTGATCTGCTGCCGTGGAAGTGGGGAGGCCGCGATGGCGGCCATGCGGGAGATGATGGAGAAGCTGAAGCTGACGGTGAATGAGGCCAAGACCCAGCTCCGCACCCTGCCAGACGAATCGGTCGACTTCCTGGGCTACACCATCGGCCGCTGCTACTCGCCCCGGACGGGTCGGGCCTATGTGGGCACGCGCCCGTCTCGAAAGGCAGTGCAGCGGGTCTGTCGCGAGATCAGCGACATGACCCACCGCCGGTGGTTGCTCCTCGACGCCCAGGGCCGTGTGGCTCGGATCAACCGGCTTTTGCTCGGCTGGTCCAACTACTTCTGCCTGGGTCCGGTGAGCAAGGCCTACCGCAGCGTGGATCGCCACGCGAGCCGGCGGCTCCGTCAATGGTTGCGCGCGAAGCACAAGGTGCAGGGGGAGGGAACGGCACGCTTCCCCGACGTATACCTGCACCAGGAGCTGGGGCTTCTTCGGCTCCAGGAGCGGACGCGCAGCTTCCCGTGGGCGAACGCGTGAGTCCTTGTCCGAAAGCCGGATGCGGGAAAACCGCCTGTCCGGTTTGACGAGCGGGGTGTGGAAACGGAGTACGGGGCAGCGAGTGAGGCACCGGCAACCGAAAGGGTCGGAAACAGATGGGCTTCCCCTCCGCCACCGCGCCACACCTCGACTCTACAACGTGCTCATAGCGCTATAGTTTCCGGTGCCTGCCGCGAGTGCGGCCCCCATCCTCCACGGCTTCCCCCCACGTGGGGAATCGTTGAATGGGTCTAACGGAAGAACAGTGGGCCTTCGTAGCTCCGTTGATTCGCGAGCCCAAGCGGCGCAAAGACGGGCGTGGCCGTCCTCGCATCGATCCGCGTGATGTCCTGGATGGAATCCTGTGGGTGCTGCGCACGGGGGCGCGTTGGCAAGATCTTCCTCGCGATCGATATCCGTCCTATCAAACCTGCCACCGGCGTTTCCAGCAGTGGTGCCGCGACGGCACACTGACGCGTGTGCTTCACGCACTTGCGGAGGACCTATACGAGCGCGGAGGAATCGACCTCTCTGAGGCGTTCATCGACGGCTCCTTCTCCGGGGCCAAAAAGGGGGCTCCTGCGTCGGAAAGACGAAGCGCGGCAAGGGAACCAAGATCATGGCAATTGCAGACGCGCTCGGTCTTCCAGTCGCCGTTGGCATCGCAAGTGCTTCGCCTCACGAGATCACGCTCGTGGAGGAGACTCTCGACAACGCATTCATCGCCGATGCCATCCGCAAACTGATCGGAGACCGCGCCTACGACAGCGACCGGCTCGATGAACGTCTTCTCGAGGAACGAGATGTCGAGCTGATCGCAGCCCACCGAAGCAATCGGATCGTTGCCACCCAGGACGGCAGGCCGCTTCGGCGGATCCGGCGGCGCTGGAAGGTCGAGCGCCTCTTCGCTTGGCTCCACAACTACCGGCGCCTGGTTACGCGGTGGGAACGCCATGCCGAGAACTTCCTGGGCTTCGTCCGACTCGGCTGCATTTGCATCCTGTTGCGGCATTATTGAGATAGGTTCTAGAAGTCGTCCCGAACCAGTCTGATGCTCTCCTCGACAATCTTCCCCCCTTCCTGAGCGACCGCTTCGATCT
>JBHHYG010000358.1:0-3786 GCA_046757445.1 Acidobacteriota bacterium | reverse complement strand
GGCGTTGTGCTTGCTCGGTCTCCTCGACGTATTGTCAAATACGCCTGCGGAGCCCGCCCGGCGCGCGCCTTGTCGGCGCGGCCCTGTCCGCGCCCTCGCGACGTAGCGCGATAAGAAATGCAGGCTTGGGCTAGAAGCAGAGGGCGCCATATCGCAATGATCCCCACCAGCGTCCGACGCTCATGGTTGCCGACTTGAGCAACAGCAGCGTTGCCAGCTGCATGGCACCGGCGCCGGATACCGGCAGTCCGGCCCGCTGCGCTCGCCTGAACGACGAGACGCCGAGCCAACCGGCGTACAGGGGAAGCAACAACAGCAAAGGATGGTAGATCGCTGCGATCGCAACCAGGGTCAGCATTTTCTTGTCGGCCGCAGCAAAGTCGATCCAGCCCGCCAGCGGCAGATTTTCCCAGACGAAGGAACGGCCGGGCAGATCGACCCACAGGGAGCGTCCGCCGTGGCGGTGCAGGAGGTAGGGGTGAGAGCGACCGAAGCCGAAGGCCTGCCGTACCATCCCCGGCAGGCGGACCCTGTGGTGGTGGGCGACGCGGGCTGCCGGGTTGTAGGCAATCTCTGCTCCCTGGTCGTAGAGGCGAGCGCAAAGATCATAGTCTTCGCCATAGATGCCGACACTCTCGTCGAATCCACCGACCTGCTGTAGCAGAGAGCGTCTCACGGCCAGGTTCGCTGTCGGGTAGCCGCCGAGCCAAGGCGTCCAGCGCCGGCTTCGCGCCGGGCGGGATGGGAGATTCAGCGTGTAGAGGCTGTTGAACAGCTCCAGTGTCGATGCCGGCGGCGCCGGCATCACCCGACCGGCCACACCCCCCACAGCTTCCTCCTCGAAGGGCTCGACAAGGTATCGCAGCCACTCCGTCTCGGGCGCGCAATCGGCATCGGTGAAAGCGATCAACTCCCGCCTCGTGGCCAGAACACCGCAGTTGCGAGCCGCAGCGGCTCCTGGTTTCGTTTCTACCAAGATTCGCACGGATCGCTCCGGGCGCCGAGCGGCAAAGGACCTCAGCAGCTCGAGGCTGCCGTCCGTCGAGCCGTTGTCGACCAGCACGATCTCATCCGGTGAGGGATGCAGCCGCTCGAGGGCTCGAAGGCAGGTAGGTAGCGTGCGGCAGGCATCGAGCACCGGGATGACGACGGCGATGCCTGATGAGTAATGTGGGCTAGCCGCTGCGATGCTTGGCATCTTTTCTGTATCTATGCATAGTCGTTACACTTCGACTCCGAACGGAGGTCTTCATGATCTGCAACCAGTCGATGGCTGTGCATTATCCACCAATTCGAGGGGTTTTCGGGATGCCGAGCCGCGCCGGGATAGACTCTGTCGTGCGATGGCATGGAGGTTAAAGAGGGGGTTCGATCCATGAAGTTGCTAGAGAGGCTTTTCTCCCCGGTGATTTATTTCGTCAACTCGCTCCTGATGCAAACCCATTATTGCCATGGCCCT
This sequence comes from Acidobacteriota bacterium, assembly GCA_046757445.1. Taxonomy (GTDB): domain Bacteria; phylum Acidobacteriota; class UBA890; order UBA890; family UBA890; genus JBHHYG01. The sequence continues at coordinate 2,327 of JBHHYG010000358.1, read as the reverse complement.
CGCAGTCGGCTTCACATAGGGAGAGGCGTTACCCTGGTTAACACTCTATTCAACGTTGCTTCAGGGCACATCTACATAGGTGACAATACGATTTTCGGCCACAATTGCATGGTTCTGACGGGAAGGCACGAGTTTGTCGATGGCCGGCGCCGGAAACTGGTCGCGGGCAGCGGTGAGATCCCGGCGGAAGGGCACGACATCGTCATCGGGACCGGATGCTGGGTAGCGTCCGGGGCGATCATCTTGGGGCGGGTCACAATCGGCGACAACTCCATCGTCGGAGCCGGCTCGGTGGTTACAGAGGATCTCCCTGCAGGAGTCTTCGCCGCGGGTGTACCCGCACGCGTGATCAAGAAGATTTGACCAGGAGCGTTTCATAAAGCTCTGCCAGCGGGGCGAGGCATTGTGACCAGTCGTAGCGCCTCTCGGCAAGGCCCCTTGCCGCACCGCCGAGTCGCCGGCGCTCCTGCTGATTGGAGATCAGTCGCAGGATTTCGGCAACGAACTGCCGGTTGTCGTCGGCGATCACCACCTCGCGTCGATCGCCGGCCTCGATACCCTCGATTCCTATGCGGGTGGTGACGATGGCAAGCCCCGCCGCCATCGCCTCGAGGAGCTTGGTGCGCGTACCGGCGCCGGTGTGCAGTGGCGCAACGTAAACGCTGGCCTGCTGAAGATAGGGTGTCATCTCCGGCACCTCGCCTGTGACGGTGATTGCCGCTCCTTGCAGCGAGCGGATCTCGGCCCCCGGGTTGCGACCGACGAGGTAGAGAAGCGCTTCAGGAACCTGCTCGCGCACGGCCGGGAAGATCTCCCCGGCCAGCAACCGCGCCGCCGCGACGTTGGGATCGAAGCCCATGTCCCCGGTGAAAATCAACACCGGTGGGCGGCCATCCACCAAAGGGGCGGGACGGAATTGCTGACAATCGACGCCATTCGGGACCACCATGACATCGCGGCCGGGACGGGCACGGAGGCAGCGTTGGCGGTCGATCTCCGAAACGACGAGTAGGCGGTAGGTGTCCGGCCAGCGAAGCCTGTCGAAGGCGGCGAAGCGGGTCAGCCGGAGTAAGTTGCGGGCTCGCCGTCGGAGCCCTCTTTCCTCTTTGAGGGCGCGCATCGGTCCGCTCAGGCCGTAGGCCCAGATGTCGAGGATGAGCGGTTCCCTGCAGCCAGCAGGGAGGTAGGGGATCATCGCCGCCTTCTCGAGCTGCACGGCTCCATACTGCGTCGCCGCCAGGCGGCGGTGAACCGCCCTTGCAAAGGCTGGATCCTTCACATACGGGCTCCATCGCGCCAAACGTCTCCAGGCCAGAACGGCGCTGGAGGGTACGAGTTCGATCGAGCGGCAGTAGCGGCCGAGGAGCTGCTTCGTCTCCTCCGCACCTGGCGCTACCGGCGCCATCAGGTCGACGTCGAAGCGCTCCCCGAGGAAGCGGAGCATCTGAAACATCCTCAGCGCGCCACCACCGCCGGTCGGTGACGGCGGCGCTGGCGCGAGAAACAGCAGCGGCGTCGCGCCGTCGTCGCTTCGTGCACTCGCCGCCATCGCGCTCGCCACGAACATCACCTCAGTTATGGAACGGAGTACTTAGCCCGGATTTCTCATCGCGCTACGTCGCGCGGGCCTATTCGCGCCCGCAGCAGGAGACCGATGAGAAATGCGGGTTAGGCTTTCTCGCCCATGCGAAATAGTAGAAGCCGAAAAGGGAAGCAACGAGAGTGCCATCGAAAAGCTTCCAGAACTGCCGGGTACGCTCGACCATCTGGACCTGGAGCTCCAGCAAGCGCCTGCTTCGTGACAGCAGCGGCAAGTAGGGGGGCACGACTCCCGCCGGGAATACCTTTCCGTGCTCGAGTCCGCAGCTCTTCATCAGCGCGCGAATCTGTTCGGCTGTGAAAGTGCGCTCGTAGAGGGGATCGGCGGCGGCGGGGCCCCCGAAGAGAGCGCTGTTGAGCTTTGCGACCCAATCGAGAGAGCGAAAAAGAGAGAACTTGCGGGGCACGACATCCGAGTAGAATGTGCCACCCGGCCGCAGGGATCGCACCATCTCGGCGACGATGGGAGAGGGGTTGTCGAAGTGCTCCAGAAGCCCGGTCGACATGACGACGTCGAATGCCTCGTCGGCAAACGGCAAGCTGAATCCATCGCCCAAGACGAACGAACCGGCCACCCTTTCCCGTGAGTAGTTTGCCTGGGCGGCCCGCAAGGCCAATCGAGATGAATCCAGGCAAACGGTCTTGAACCCGGCCATGGCAAGGTAGCAGGAGAGGCGCCCGGAGCCGGATCCGACCTCGAGAATGGAGCCCCCGTCGGGGATGAGCTC
>JBHHYG010000357.1:0-3787 GCA_046757445.1 Acidobacteriota bacterium | reverse complement strand
TGGATCGGCGGTGACCCGAACGACTACGACCGCGAGTACTGCGTGGACCTCGCGCAGCTTTCGGCCTTCCTGCACGAGACGCAGCCAGAGGTGGCCGAGGTGTTTGCGCTGAGTAAAGACGGCCCGACGTGGCGCAAGTTCCTGGCGCGTCTGCAGGGTGAGATCACAAAACGCGGCACCATCGACGTGCTGCGTCATGGGATCAAGCACGGGCCGAACGAGGTGGACCTCTTCTACGGCACACCGTCGGCGGGTAACGAGAAGTCGAAAGCGCTCTACGAACAGAACCGTTTTTCGGTCACGCGGCAATTGCGCTACAGCCGCGACGAGACGCAGCTCGCCCTCGACATGGGGCTCTTCATCAACGGCCTGCCTGTTTTTACCTTCGAACTGAAGAACAGCCTCACCAAGCAGACGGTTGCGGACGCGGTGTGGCAGTATAAAAAGGACCGCGACCCACGCGAGAAACTCTTCGCGTTTGGCCGATGTGTGGCCCACTTCGCGGTGGACGACCACGAGGTGAAGTTCTGCACGCACCTGAAGGGCAAGGCGTCGTGGTTTTTACCTTTCAACCGTGGTTGGAACGATGGCGCGGGCAACCCACCCAATGCCGACGGCCTCAAGACGGACTACCTCTGGAAGCGGGTACTTACCCGCGAGAGCCTGACGAACATCCTCGAGAACTACGCCCAGGTGGTAACGTCGAAGGACGAGAGGACCGGGCGCAAGAAGAAGACTCAAGTTTGGCCACGCTACCACCAACTCGACGTGGTGCGCAAGCTCCTGGCCGATGCGGGGTCGAAAGGGGCAGGGCAGCGTTACCTGATCCAGCACTCGGCAGGAAGCGGAAAATCTAATTCCATCGCCTGGTTGGCACATCAGTTGATCGGGCTATCGAAGGATAAAGCGCTGGTCTTCGATTCGATCATCGTCGTCACCGATCGGCGCATCCTCGACAAGCAGATTCGGGACACCATCAAGCAGTATGCCCAGGTGGGTGCCACGGTGGGCCACGCCGAGCACTCGGGGGATCTGCGCAAGTTCATCGAGAGTGGTAAGAAGATCATCATCTCGACGGTACAGAAGTTCCCGTTCATTCTCGACGAGATCGGCAACGAACAGCGCGGTCGCCGCTTCGCCATCATCATCGACGAGGCGCACTCGAGCCAAGGGGGCAAGACAGCCTCCGCCATGGCGCAGGCGCTCTCTGCGGCCGGGGCGATAGAAGAAGATGAGACCACTGAGGACAAGATCAACCGGCTGATGGAAGCCAAGAAAATGTTGCCCAACGCCAGTTATTTCGCCTTCACCGCCACACCCAAGAACAAGACGCTGGAGATCTTCGGCGTGCCGGCACCGCAGACGGACGGGACGGTGAAGCACCTGCCCTTCCACAGCTACACCATGAAGCAGGCGATCCAGGAGGGCTTCATTCTGGATGTGCTCAAGCACTATACGCCGGTGGAAAGCTACTACAAACTTGCCAAGACGGTGAAGGACGACCCGGAGTTCGACACCAAGAAGGCGAAGAAGAAGCTGCGCCGCTATGTCGAAAGCCACGAGCACGCCATCCGGCTCAAGGCCGAGATCATGGTGGACCATTTTCACGAGCAGGTCCTGGCTCTGAACAAGATCGGCGGGCAGGCACGGGCGATGGTGGTGAGCAGCGGCATTGCGCGGGCGGTCCAATACTTCCACGCCATTGGCGACTACCTCACTGAACGCAAGAGCCCCCACCGGGCCATCGTCGCCTTTTCGGGAGAGCATGAATACGGTGGTGCGAAGGTCACGGAGGCCTCGCTCAATGGTTTTCCGTCCAGCAAGATTACTGACAAAATTCAGGAAGACCCGTACCGCTTCCTGGTCTGTGCCGACAAGTTTCAGACCGGCTACGACGAGCCCCTTCTGCACACGATGTATGTGGACAAGATCCTCTCGAGCATCAAAGCAGTGCAGACGCTCTCACGGCTCAACCGCGCCCATCCAAAGAAGTACGACGTCTTCGTACTCGACTTCATGAACGACACCGACACCATTCAGGAGGCGTTCTCCGACTACTATCGCACGACGATCCTGTCTGAGGAGACTGACCCCGACAAGCTCCACGACCTGCAGACAGACCTCGACGGTAACCAGGTCTACACCCCGGAGCAGATCGACGATTTCGTGAAACGTTATTTGGGCGGTGCCGAGCGCGATCAGCTCGACCCGATCCTCGATGCCTGCGTGGCGGTCTACAAGGACCAGCTCGACGAGGACGCACAGGTGGACTTCAAGGGAAAGGCGAAGGCATTCACCCGCACCTATGGGTTTCTCTCATCGGTCCTGCCCTACACCAACGCCGAGTGGGAGAAGCGCTCGATCTTTCTCAACTTCCTGGTGTCGAAGCTGCCCGCTCCGAAAGAAGAGGATCTCTCCAGGGGCATTCTCGAGGCAATCGATATGGAGAGCTATCGCGTCGAGAAGCAGTCGGCGATGAAGATTCAGCTCCCTGACGAGGATGCCGAGATCGAGCCTGTTCCGACCACAGGCGGCGGCCACAAGTCCGAGCCGGAGCTGGATCGGTTGTCGAACATCATCAGGACCTTTAACGATCAGTTTGGCAACATCCCGTGGGACGACGCCGATCGCGTGCACAAGCTCATCACCGAGGAGATTCCGGCTCGTGTTGCGGCAGACTCGGCCTACAAAAACGCCCAGAAGAACTCCGACAGGCAGAACGCCCGCATTGAGCACGACAAGGCGCTGGCGCGTGTGATGACGGCGGTTCTCAAGGACGATACCGAGCTGTTCAAGCAGTTCATGGACAACGAGGGATTCAAGAGGTGGATGACCGACACCGTGTTTGGGCTCACGTATGGGCAACCGGCGGGGGAGGGCTAATCTCTCTATGGTCTCCGGTTGTCAAAAGGCGGACGTATATTTATACCGGGCGGACGTCGTGGGGGTCGCATCTCCTCAAAATAGGTTTCTTCTATTCAGCCAGTCGGAGCCGCCTGTTTGGGGGATCAAGAAAGGTTTTTTCCCCCTTTGCCAAAGGAGTGATTTAAAGCCTTGCTTTCGGCGTAGAGTTCCCGACTGTAGGATCGTTGACCCTGGGGTATTGTCGGAGGTCGGTTTTCAGATGTTAGTAAGAAAACGATTGTAAGACTGATGGTAATACTTTAAATCATAAAAATAGTGTGATATACTTTCTTGCAAGGAGGATTGTAACAATGACACATAGAGCAACATTTTCACTGGATGACACCGCTTTCAACTACTTAAATTCTGCTGCCGGTTCAAACCGAAGCGCCTATATCAATCGGCTGTTAAAAGAAGAAGAACAACGCAAACTCGCGCAAGATATTTTAAAAGCCAATAAGGAAGAGGGCGACGATTTGGCCTATCAGGAAGAGTTGTCAGATTGGGATGCAGTTCTGGGTGATGGATTGTCCTGATGGGAACGGGTCCTTATCGTCAACTTGAAATCTGGTGGATCGACCTTGAACCGGCAAAAGGAGCTGAAACGCAAAAGAAAAGACCTTGTGTCATTTTGCAGTCAACTGTTGTAAATAAAGGATCAAAAACGACAATTGTAGCACCCATTCTGCCAGACCATAAAACCTGGCCGTTTGCCGTCAATATTACTCCCACGAGAAAAAATGGCTTGGACAAAGCACGTCATATTAACCTGAAACAGTTGCGCGCAGTTGATATTTCCGGAATTCAAAATCGACAAGGAATTTTGGAAAACACATATCTTCAACCCATTCAACAAGCCATCCATATTATTTTCAATTTTTAA
>JBHHYG010000356.1:0-3799 GCA_046757445.1 Acidobacteriota bacterium | reverse complement strand
GGCGTTCCCAGCTGTCTACTCTCGTCTCCGGCCATGATCTTCTAGGACCCTGCCCAATATGCGGGCAGACTCCTGGCACGTGAAGGGGATCACCAGGCCATTATAGCGAGCCGTGCGGCTCCTGTCCCCAAGCCGACGCGTGGCTGGCACTAGCCCGCAGTCCCTGCGGGCTAGTGCTCCGGCAGGTAGAGTCGCTCGTACTCCTTCAGCGCGAAGGTATCGCTCATGCCGCCGATATGGTCGGCGATGAGGCGGATAAAGCCGGGCTGGTCATGATAGCGGCGGCCGACCTCTTCGGCCACCTCGCCGGCGGCGAGATCGCGCAGGTAGGCGCCCCCGCGCATCGATCGGTAGCGGAGCAGCACGTAGTCGTCCAGTTGCAGTGGATCGGCGTAATAGGCGGTGAACAACCCGTTGATGAAGGTGCGAGCACGGGCATCGAGGCGGCTGACGGCAAAAGAACGGTAGACCTGCGTCTCGACGAAGGACTCGAGCTCGTCGACGAGCTCCCCGACATTGTCGGAGAAAGCCACCGTGCCGGCCGCGAATCGAGGCAGTGGGGGAGTGCCTTCCCCCTCTGCTACACTCGCTCGCTCGCCGAGCCACTGCTGCAGTAGCCCGGATGTCTGCACCAGGACATCGGAAACCAGCAGGTGGATCATGCTCCGTACGAGAGTGTTCTGGCGCCGGTAGCGGCTCGTCGTGTGCTGGTACCTGTGCCCCAGCTTGCGCCGCAAAGCCGCGCCCAGCTTCAGACGCTCGACGGCCTCCAGCGACACCTCGCCAGCACGCATGCCATCTTCCAGGTCGTGGGCCAGGCGGGCGAGGCGGTCGGCGACGGTCACCACCTGCGCCTCGAGAGTCGGCCGCTGATCGGCGGCCAGACCCTCCTCGTCCCAGTCGGGGTAATCGATCTCGGAATTCAATCCGCCGCACTTCCAGATGCCCTCCCGCACCGGATCGGTGAGGTTCAGCCCGGGGTGCTCGTAGCGCTGCTCGAGTCGATCGACGACCCTCAGGCTCTGATAGTTGGGCCGGAACCCACCACTGGCGGCCAGCACCTTCCTGTCAATTCCCCCCGCTGATTCCTGGCCGGCCAGCAAGGCGGCCAGCATCTGCTCGCCCGCGGCCCCGAAGGGCGGCTGTCCGAGGTCATGAGCCAGGGCGATGGCTTCCACCAGGTCTTCGTTCAGGCCCAGGGCGCGAGCGATGGTACGTCCCACCTGTGCCACTTCGAGTGTGTGCGTCAGGCGGGTGCGATGATGATCGCCCTCATAAGGAACATAGACCTGGGTCTTGTGCTTGAGACGGCGGAAGGCCAAGGCGTGGAGGATGCGGTCACGGTCGCGCTGGAAGGCCGTGCGATAGGCTAGGGTACGGCCGGCATCGGACAGCCGGAATCGGCGGCCGGCGCCGGCGCTCCGGCAACCGTAGGGCGCCAGCACCCTATCTTCGAGTACCTCAAGATCGCTGGTGTATCGACCGGTAAAGGGCTTTTCCACTAGCTCGTTGCCGTGCGAACGTAAGGGAGCATGGATAGGCCCGGGCCATCGATGATCGAACGAGAGCGTCTGCGGGTAATGGGTAGGGTACCGTTTCTGACGCCGTGGTGGCAGGTGCGAGGCGGCGGCCATGTCGGCACCTGGGCGCTTGTGGTTTCCGTGATCGCCGTCGGCTGGTCGTCCGGTTGCGCGCGCGGGGGCTGGGTGAAGACCCATCCGGACATCGTTGAGCAGGCTCGCCAGCAACCGTCGACCTTCGTGAAGCAGGCCTATGGAGAGTGGTCGACCCTCGAGGGCTTGGTGGGATCTTACAGCGCCGAGATTCGCAAGGGGCTGGGCGGTCGCCACCTCGACCTGCTGATCTACGCCCAGCGGCCAGGCCTGCTTCGTGTCGAGATTATCGCTCCAACGGGCAGCACCCAGGCACTCCTGATCTCAGGCAGTGAGGACCTTGGCCTATGGTCGGCCGAGGAGCGAACCTTGTACAGGGGGTCCACCGGCACGGACTCGTTTGAGCTTGCCTTAGGGCTGGCATTGACCGTCGAGGACGCCGTCGGTGTATTGCTCGGGTATGGCGTGGAAAACGCCCAGGGGCTGCCGGCAGCGGCGCAGTGGGATGCCAAGCGACAACGCATCCGTGTGCAGGCCGGGCAGGGCGTCACGGCCTGGTTGCACCCGCTGACCCTGAGGTTCGACCACTTACGGTATGAAGGCTCTGGTGCTGCCATCGACATCAGGCTGTCTGAGTGGCTCGAAGCGCCAGCCCCGGTACCCCAGCTGATCACCGTGACAATCCCGAACGAGGATCTGCGCTTGCAGCTGCGGCTGTCACCACGGTGGGTCGCCAACCCGCAGTTTACCGCCGATGACTTCCGGGTCTGGCTTCCGGACGGCTCGGTCGAGCTGCCGCTGGAGACACTTGCCCGAGAAGGTGGGCTGCTGCGTCGCGGCCTGCAACAATGAGCGGGCAACTCCGCACCCGCAGCAGGAGGGCGATGAGAAATGCGGGCTAGGGGCTCTGCCCAGTGCCAAGTGCTGCGCCTGCGTGCGCATGCCAAGGTGAACCTGGCTCTGCGGGTCGGCGCCCGGGGTGCCGACGGTTATCATCCTGTGGCGACGGTGCTGCAGACGGTGGGCCTGGCTGATCGGTTGATCGCCCACCGGCTGGGGACGCCGGAATCTCCACAGCTGGCTGACCCCGAGGAACCGATTCATCTGTTGGTAGAAAACAGTGCGTTGCCGACGGACAACACCGTGCGCCGCGCCGCACGGCTGTTGGCCGGCCACCTTTTCGAGGCCGGCGAGGAGGAGCTACCGGCGTTGTCGCTGCGGCTTCACAAGCGGATTCCGCAGGGGGCCGGCCTCGGCGGCGGCAGCAGTGACGCCGCCACAACGCTGATGGCCTGCGTCAGGATGTGGTGCGACGAGAGGTCGTGGCCCACTGCCGGGCTGCTCGCCGAGCTGGCCGCCGAGGTCGGAGCCGATGTTCCCTTTTTCCTGATCGGCGGTACCGCCATGGGTACCGGCAGAGGGGACCGGTTGCGGCCCCTACCGCCGCTACCGCGCCAGTGGCTGGTGTTGGTAGCGCCGCGGCAGCGGGTTTCCACCGCCGTGGCCTATGCTGCCTTCGACAGCGCCACGTCGCCCGCAGTGGGGACCGGGGCAGCGGCTGCCGTCACCCCGGCACCCACGCCGCCTCCCTACCGTCCAGCTCTCGATGCGTCGTGGATGGGCAACGACCTGACTGCGGTCGTGGGGCGCGTAACCCCGGCGGTGGAAGAGGCTCGTCATGCGCTTCTCGCCGCCGGTGCCGCCATGGCGCAGATGTCGGGCAGCGGTGCCGCCTCTTTCGGTGCCTTTCCCGACCGCCGCGGCGCGCGGCGCGCGGCGGCAACGCTTCGTGCCCAGGGTTGGTGGTCGTGTGCCTGTACGACGGTGACGGCCCGGCAGCACCTACGTGCGGCGGGCCTCGCCGCGCCCGCAGCAGCAAACCGCTGAGATATGCGGGCTAGAATCGTTTCTTTCGCCATCGCGGCGATTTGATTGAAGCCGGACGCGGATCGTCGATATAATAGATCGCCTCGTGCCCCATGTCCTCCTCGTTGTATTCAGCGATTACGTATTTGACCTTGGGGCGTAGCCAAATTGGCAAGGCACGGGACTTTGGATCCCGCATTTGGAGGTTCGAGTCCTCCCGCCCCAGCTAAGCCATGTCCTTTGCAGAACGTGAACTGAAGATTTTTGCGGGCAACGCCTGCCCGACGGCGAAGAAGCTGGCCCGGTCGCGTCTGGCCCAG
>JBHHYG010000355.1:0-3799 GCA_046757445.1 Acidobacteriota bacterium | reverse complement strand
GCGGTCCTATTCCGGCCGAGGCCGCCCCATTCGGGCTGCCTGCATCGAGGCTTGGGCAGGCGGGGCAGTTGGGACACCTGGCCGGGACGCGTTGATGCGACCCATGCAGGTGCGGGAGGATGGGCCTGATTATGGAGGCGACGCATGACTCACGAGGAGAAGCGATGAGCCAGGACCTGAAGTTCCGTAGCCTCAGGCTGCAGAACTGGAAGAACTTCGCGCGCGTGGATGTCGCCATCCAGAACCGCGTGTTTCTCGTCGGACCGAACGCGTCGGGGAAGTCGAATCTCCTGGATGTCTTCCGCTTCCTCCGGGATCTCGCCTCCTCGGGCGGAGGGTTTCAGGAGGCCATAACCCGTCGCGGCGGGGTGAGCGCGATCCGCTGCCTGGCGGCGCGCAGGTACCCCGATATTGAGATCCACGTTGCGCTGCAGGAGGCAGACAACACGCCGCGATGGGAGTACGAGCTTGCCTTCAAGCAAGACCAGCAGCGCAGACCGCAGGTGGTCAAGGAGCGCGTGTTGCGCGACGGCGCCATCGTGCTCGATCGGCCGGAAGATGAGGACCGGGAGGACCCGGCGCGCCTGACCCAGACCTATCTTGAGCAGGTGAATGTGAATCGCGACTTCCGCGACCTCGCCACCTTCTTCGCGTCCATCCGGTATCTGCACATCGTGCCGCAGCTCATTCGCGAACCGGATCGCTCCGTCGGCTGCTCCAACGATCCCTTCGGCGGAGACTTCCTGGAGCAGGTAGCGAAGACACAGGAGCGGACCCGAAACGCTCGACTCAAACGCATTCGACAGGCGCTTCGCGTAGCGGTTCCGCAGCTTCAGGAGATCGAGTTGTGGCGCGACGAGCGCGGCACGCCGCATCTGCGGGGCAACTATCAGCACTGGCGCCCACAGGGGGCGTGGCAGACCGAGGAGCAGTTTTCGGACGGTACGTTGCGACTGATGGGCCTCCTCTGGGTGATCATGGACAGGACGGGCCCTCTGCTGCTGGAGGAGCCGGAGCTGTCGCTGCATCCGGAGATCGTCCGGCTGCTACCCCAGATGCTAGCTCGGGTCCAGCGCCGGACCAGAAGGCAGGTCTTTCTCAGCACTCACTCTCCGGAGCTTCTGCGCGATAGCGGGATCGGACTCGACGAGGTGCTGCTTCTCACCCCTGGGAGCGAGGGTACTGAAGTGACGCTGGCTAGCTCACACTCGGACATCCGCGACCTGCTGGACGGCGGGCTACCCCTCGCCGACGTCGTGATCCCCAAGACGCGGCCCGATCAGGCCGGGCAACTGACCCTGTTCGGAGATACATGAGATGCCGGCCACGGTCATCATCTCGTCGGCAGTGGAAGGCATCGTAGATGAAGCGGTGGTGCGACGACTCATCGCGCACGCCGGCGGCCAGCCCGGTCCGGTGTACGGGAAGAACGGCAAGCAGGCGCTGCGCCAGAGAATCAACGGCTACAACAACGCGCCGCGCCACTCCCCGTGGGTGGTGCTCGTGGACCTCGATGGCGACGCCGACTGCGCGCCTCCGTTCCGGGCCGATTGGCTCCCCCAGCCAGCGCCCCGTCTGTGCTTCCGGATCGCCGTGCGTGAGATCGAGGCGTGGCTGTTGGCCGATGCGGAGACACTGGCCCCCTTCCTGGGAACGGCGCGGACCCGCGTGCCGCCCCGCCCTGAAGACGTTGAGCACGCCAAAGCAACGATGGTCAACTTGGCGCGGCGCTCCCGACGCCGGGCCGTTCGCGAGGACATGGTGCCGCGCGAGGGGAGTGGCCGGTCGGTAGGCCCGGCGTACGCGTCGAGACTCATCGAATACATCGAGAGCCGGTGGCGCCCCGAGGTCGCGGCAGAGTGCGCCGAGAGCTTGCGGCGGGCGATCGACTGTCTCAAACGTCTGATCGAGGGCGCCCGGTGATCCCGAACGAATGCAATCCGCAGGATCCGACCCGATTCGACTGGCGCGAGGTGACCAAGGTGGCGCACTACTACCTGTCTATCGACGCGATGACGCGACCCATGCAGGTACGGGAAGATAGAGCGCCGTATGGGAGGAGAGGATGAGGCTCCTTACCAAGGTGCAGATACAGAGCTTCCGATCGATCCGCAGCGTCGAGATCGAGCCGCTCGCAGATTTCACTTCGTTCGCAGGTCTCAACAATTCTGGAAAGTCCAATGTCCTCAGGGCGCTGAACGCGTTCTTCAACAACGAGACTGATCCGAATGAGCCCGTGAACGTCGACGCCGATTACTACCGGCCTGATCTGCGGAAGAAGAAACGCAAGTGCATCCGCGTTTCGGTCACCTTCGAACTGCCCGACAATTTCAGGTTTCGTAGGGGCCTGGAAGGTGTGAAAGACCTCTTGGGCGACGGCCCCTTCACGATCGCCAAGGAATGGAGCCGCGACAATCCGCTGCCGAGTGTTGACTTGAACGACAACCAGCTCGGTCTCGACGACCGACAGAAAGTAGTGCAGTTCCTTCAGTTGATCAAGTACCGCTACATTCCGAATCGTGTCCTCCCGACGGAACTGATTCGCAGCGAGCATCAGAGTCTCCGCAACGTACTGGTCCGTCGCCTTGCCAAGGCCGCCAAGGGAGACCTCAAGGCCTTCGAAAACATCTGTGAAACATCGGCACGGATGATCGAATCGTTGGCCAAGCGTTTTCAGGAAGCGTGTCCCGAGCAGCGCTCAGTATCGCTGGCTACGCCGACATCCTGGAACGACCTGGCTTTCGCCTTCGGTTACCGGCTGACGCGAGACGGAGTCGAGATCAAAGACGTTGAACAGGGTTCCGGTATCCAGAGCTTGCTGATGCTGGAGACCCTGTACTTGATCGACAGGGACTATTTCCAACAGTTCGGCTGGCGGCAGGCTGCGATCTGGGGACTTGAAGAGCCCGAGTCGTCGATGCACAGTTCCCTGGAGGCGCGTGTCGCCGCCTACCTTGCCGACATTACAGCCAATCCACGGAACCGTCTCCAACTGCTATGCACGACCCACTCCGATCTCGTGGTTCAATACGCTGGATGCACAGTCGTTGTGGAGCAAAGGAATGGCGAGAGCAAGTGCGATCCGGTACAGGACGACCCTCGCGAGGCTCTATCGCGCCTTTCGGGGGCGGGCGTTGCTCGGTGGGTGCATCCAATCCTTTTGTGGCCTCTTGATCCCATCATCCTCGTTGAGGGGAGATTCGATCGGGAGTTCCTTGAAGAATCCTTCCGGTACTTCAAGCCGAACCGCCCGGTACACGTCGTCGATCTTCCTGCATTGGACCCGAATGCCGGCGGGGGCGGGGTGGAACGCATGCGCCAGTACATCAAAGACAGTGCCAGCGCGATCCGATCACGCCGCCCCGAGGCTCCAATCATCGTCCTGCTCGATTGGGATGCGAAGGCGAAGCAAGGAAAGTTCAAGACACTTGTCACCGGAACACCGCCCTACAAGGTACTTGCGTGGCCTAAAGACTCCGCCAACCCTAAGGCGGGCAAGAGTTTCAAAGGGCTTGAACGGTTTCACTGCGATCGAGTCCTCGAACTCGCGATAGACCGTGAAGCACCCATTGGTAAGAAGACAAGGGGTGCCCAGGCGGGGCACTACCTTGTTGAAGTCGCGGACTATGACAAGGTGAAGGAGGTGTTGGCCTCTATCGTGCGCGAAGGGCTGCAGGAATCGGACTTCCTTCATGCGAAAGAGTTCATCCAAGAAATCCTTCGTGAGGCCGGTGCCAAATGATTCCGAAGGAATGCAAGCGGCTGGCGGAGGTGGATTTTCCGATTGCGGCGGTGTCCA
>JBHHYG010000354.1:0-3801 GCA_046757445.1 Acidobacteriota bacterium | reverse complement strand
ATCTGGGGGATTGCCGATGATGTGCTCCGCGATCTCTACGTCCGTGGCAAGTACCGTGATGTTATCTTGCCAATGACCGTTCTGCGCCGCCTCGACGCGGTGCTTGAGCACACCAAGCAGGCTGTGCTCGACATGAAGGCCTCGCTCGACAAGGCCGCGGTTGTCCATCAGGATCAGGCGCTTCGACAGGAGGCGGGTCAGGCGTTTTACAACACCTCCAGCTTCACCATGCGTGACCTCAAGGCACGCGCCAGCCGACAGCAACTCCGGGCCGACTTTGAGGCCTACCTCGACGGCTTCTCGCCCAACGTGCAGGACATCCTCGAGAACTTTGAATTTCGCAATCAGATTCCGCGCCTTTCCAAGGCCGATGCGCTGGGCACGTTGATCGACAAACTGACCTCACCCGACATCAATCTGAGCCCCAATCCGGTGAAGAACAGTGACGGCTCTGTCAGGCACCCCGGCCTCGACAACCACGCCATGGGGACTATCTTCGAGGAACTGGTGCGCCGCTTCAACGAGGAGAACAATGAAGAGGCGGGCGAGCACTGGACACCCCGCGACGCCGTCAAGCTGATGGCCAAACTGATCTTCCTGCCTGTCGCCGACGAGATCGAATCGGGCACCTATCTGCTCTACGACGGGGCCTGCGGCACCGGCGGCATGCTGACCGTGGCCGAGGAGACGCTGCTGGAACTCGCCAAGGAACACAATAAAGAGGTCGCCACCCACCTCTACGGCCAGGAAATCAACGCCGAGACCTACGCCATCTGCAAGGCCGACCTGCTGCTCAAGGGGGAGGGTGATGCGGCGGACAACATTATCGGCGGCCCAGAGCACTCCACGCTGTCGAATGACGCCTTTCCTTCGCGGGAGTTCGACTTCATGCTCAGCAATCCGCCTTACGGGAAGAGCTGGAAGAGCGACCTGGAGCGCATGGGCGGCAAGAAGGACATGCGCGACCCCCGCTACCTGATCGAGCACGCGGGCAACCCGGAGTATTCGCTGGTCACCCGTTCGAGCGATGGCCAGATGCTCTTCCTCGCCAACAAGCTGAGCAAGATGAAGCATGGGACGAAGCGCGGGAGCCGCATCGCCGAGGTGCACAACGGCAGCTCGCTCTTCACCGGCGACGCGGGCCAGGGCGAGAGCAACATCCGCCGCTGGATTATCGAGAACGACTGGCTCGAGGCCATCGTCGCCCTGCCGTTGAACATGTTCTACAACACCGGAATCGCCACCTACATCTGGGTGCTCAGCAACCGAAAACCCGAGCACCGCAAGGGCAAGGTGCAGCTCATCGACGCCACACAGTGGTTCAAGCCGCTCCGTAAGAACCTCGGCAAGAAGAACTGCGAATTATCAGAAAAGGATATCCAGCGTATCTGCGACATCTTCCTTGACTTTAAGGAAACCGAACAGTCGAAGATTTTCGATAATGCCGCCTTTGGCTACTGGAAGATCACGATCGAGCGGCCCCTGCGGCTGGTCGGTGCAGACCCCAGCCGGGTCTACAAAGCGAAGGAACTGAAGGAACTCAAAGAAACCGCCGAGCGCTCGGAAGATGCCCCGCCGATCATCAAGAAGGTCCACAAGAAGGGCACCGAAGCCAATCCGCTCTGTGGCCTGTTCGAAGCGAACATCGATGGGAAGCCTCGGGTGGTCGAGTACGAGCAAGACGCCGACCTGCGCGACACCGAGCAAATCCCGCTCACCGAAGACGGCGGCATTGAAGCCTTCCTGCAGCGCGAGGTCCTGCCCCACGCCGCCGATGCCTGGCATCTCGCCGACAAGGTCAAGATCGGCTACGAGATCAGCTTCACCCGCTACTTCTACAAGCCGCAACCGATGCGCAGACTCGAGGAGATCCGCGCCGATATCCTCGCACTCGAGCAGGAGACCGAGGGGTTGCTGGGTGAGATCGTCGGGGAGGCAAACTGATGGCCACCCAGCGCTACTCCGTCACCCCGCACCCGATCGAGACCCTGCTGACCTGGGTGAAGTCGGGTGAGATCGCGATCCCCGAGATCCAGCGACCCTTCGTCTGGGACTCCACCAAGGTCCGCAACCTGCTCGACTCGCTCTACCAGGGCTACCCGGTCGGCTATCTCATTTCCTGGCGAAACCCTACCGTCAAGCTCAAAGACGGGTCGCCCTCCGCAGGCAAGCGAATCCTGATCGACGGCCAGCAGCGGGTGACTGCCTTGATGGCCGCACTCCTCGGCCGGGAGGTCCTCTCCAAGGACTACGAGACCGTGCGTATCCGCATCGCCTTCCACCCGATCGAAGAACGCTTCGAGGTCCGCAACCCGGCAATCGAAAAGGACAAGGCCTGGATCCACGACATCACGAAGCTCTTCTCACCGGACGTCTACCTCGGTGACGTGACCGATGAGTATGTGGCCAAGAATCCCGAAGCCAACAAGTCCGCGGTCGGCAAGGTGATCGAAAAGGTCGCGAAGATCACCAACAATCACGTCGGTCTGATCGAACTCGCTGAAGACCTCGACATCGAGACGGTGACCGAGATCTTCATCCGCGTGAACTCTGCCGGCACCGAACTCTCCCAGGCGGACTTTGCCATGTCGAAGATCGCGGTCAACGAGACCTTCGGCGGCAACGAGCTTCGCAAGGCCATCGACTACTTCTGCCACCTCGCGATTGCGCCGGAGTTTCACTCGAAGATCGAGAAGAGTGACCCGAAGTTCGCGGCGTCGAGCTTCTGGCCGAAGATGAGTTGGCTCAAAGATGTCAACGAAGACCTCTACGACCCGAGTTACACCGACATGCTGCGCGTGGCGTTCACTTCGGAGTTCGGCCGCGGCAAGCTCCAGGATCTGGTCGCGCTGCTCTCGGGCCGCAACTTCGAGACCCGCGAGTATGAGGAATCGATCGCCGAGGCGTCCTTCGGCAAGCTCAAGACCGGCATCGAAGCCTTCATGAACAAGACCCACTTCGATCGCCTGACCATGATCCTGCGCTCAACAGGCTTCCTGACCTCGAATCTGATCCGCAGTCAGAACGCGGTCAACTTCGCCTACATTCTCTACCTGCGGGGTCGTGCCGAGCAGCTTCCGGCCGACGACCTCGAACGCCTGGTGCGCCGCTGGTACGCCATGTCGATCCTGACACGACGCTACTCAGGAAGCCCTGAGAGTGCTTTTGATTTTGATATTAGACAGATAGAGGCACACGGGGTTGAGGGTTATGTCGAGTCTGTAATCGAGAACGAACTTCCTGATTCTTTTTGGACCGGCATGTTGCCGCAGCTGATGGACACATCCTCGGCGCAGAGTCCCTACTTCATTGCCTATCAGGCTGCTCAGGCTCGCCTGGGAGACCGTGGTTTCCTGTCCACCGACATCACCGTGCGCGACCTGCTCCTCAACCGCGGTGACAAGCACCACGTGTTCCCCCGCAAGCACCTGCAGAAGCAGGGTCTGAGCCGAGGACGCTACAACCAGATCGCCAACTTCGTCATCGCCCAGAGCGAGATCAACATCGCCATCGGTCACAAGGCGCCCGAGAAGTACTTCGCCGAGATTGCCGACCAGGTGAATGGTGGCGACAAGTGCTACGGCGGCATCACCGATCCTGAGCGCCTGCGCGAGAACTACGCACAGAACTGCCTGCCCGCTTCCCTGTTCGATGGCGAGGTGCCGGACTACGACGACTTCCTTGCCCAGCGGCGGAGGTTGATAGCACTGCGGATCAAGAAGTGGTTTGAGGTGTTGTCATGATCGCCGACCTCAAGCCCTATCCCGCGATGAAGGACTCCGGCGTCGAGTGGCTGGGGGA
>JBHHYG010000353.1:0-3836 GCA_046757445.1 Acidobacteriota bacterium | reverse complement strand
CCCGCGCCCCTTCCCGCGCCCTCGCGACTCAACCCGTTGAGAAATGCGGGCTAGGACTGAGTGAACGGAATCACCCCGGGGATCAGCCACTTCTCCCACACTGCGTCGGTCTTGGCCTGGAAGTAGTCGATGTCGTCGTCGGTGAAGTGGGCGAAGCGACCCTGCCGCACCAGGTACTCGCGTACCGGCTTGCGCTTGAAGGTGCCACGGGCGATCTGCTTGCTCTTGCCGTAGAGTTCGAGCTTACCCTCGTCGACCACATAGAGGGGCCAGATGCCGGTCTCCACCGCCATCTCACCGAGTTCGTGGGAGAACATCGGGTCGTAGTCCCAGCCCTTGGGACAAGGATCCAGAGAGTGGATGAAGGTCGGGCCGCTGACACTCAACGCTTTGCGCACCTTGTTGAGGGTATCGAGCGCGTAGGAAGGGCAGACGGTGGCGACATACTTGCACTCCGGATGGCCGGCCGCCAGCATCGCCGCGGTGTTCTTCTTCCAGCGCCGATTCATGATGCGTATCTTCTTGCCCGGCGGGCTGAAGGTGGAGTTGGCACCGTAGGGTGAAGAGCCCGACACCTGGATGTCGGTGTTGGCGTATGACTCGTTGTCGTACAGCAAAATCAGCAGGTTGTACTCGCTGTGTTGCAGTGCGGCGGAAATCGCCGAAAGGCCCATGTCGGCACCGCCGCCGTCACCGCAGAAGGCGATGACGTTGATCGGCTCCTGCTTGATCTTGCCTTTGCGCATCAGCGCCCGGAGTCCGGCCGCCGTGCCGGTGGCGGCGGAGCCCGCCGAGCCCAGCTGCGTGTGCATCCAGGGCACCGCCCAGGGGGTGCTGTAGTAGGTGGTGTTGGCCACGTACATGCAGCCGGTGCTGCCGAGAATCACCGACCTCGGCCCGGCCGCTTTGGCCATGAGCTTCATGATCAAGGCCGACTCGCATCCCTGGCAGGTGCGGTGGCCGGAGGTGAAGTACTCCTCCTGAGCGATCTTCTTGACGCCTTTGAAGGGCTCGAGGATCTGGGTAGAAATGAAATCGTCCAGGGCTTCCACGTTGGCATTCGGCATAATCCTATTCCCTCACTCCCACCCAGTGGGTTTCCTGAAGATCGACATCTCCGCCGCTGGCGGCCTCGAACACCATGTCGGTGATTTCTGCCACCGTGGTGCTGCTCACCTCGCGCCCGCCGAGGCCGGCGATGAAGCCGATGACCGGCGGCCGGTTCTCCAGCGGGTAGAGGGCCGAGCGCAGGTCGGTGGCCAGCACCCCGGAATGAAAGGCGGAGCCGAAGCCGTAGTCACGGTCGATCACACCTACCGCTTTGACGCTGCCGAGCGCCTCCTGTAGCTCCTCGGTGGGGAAGGGCCGGAACCATCGGACGCGAACGAACCCGACCTTGCGCCCCTGCGCTCTCATCTTGCGCACAGCGACCTTCACCGGCATCGCCAGGGTGCCCATACCGACGAGGGCGACCTCGGCGTCCTCCATCATGTAGCGCTCGATGAACGGCTCACCACCGCGCCCGAACTTGCTGTTGAACTCCTCGTAGGCCTCGATGATCACTCCCCTGGCGCGCCGCATGGCCATGTCGTTCTGCCGGCGGATCTCCATCAGCCAATCCTCGTTGACCTGCGGGGCGATGGTGATGGGGTTGTCGGGATGCAGTAGCTTCTCTGCCCTGTCGTAGGGCGGCAAGAAACTGTTCACCGTCTCTTGCGCCGGCACCTTGACGATGGCCTGCGAGTGGGTGAGAAAAGCACCGTCGCAGCTGATGGCGCAGGGCAGGAAGACGCGAGGATCCTCGGCCACCCGGTAGGCAATGAGGGCGGTATCCAGTGCCTCCTGGGCCGTCTCCACCCAGGTGAGCAACCAGCCCAGATCGCGTACCGCCAGGGCGTCGTTGTGCTCGACGCCGAAGGCACCGGGATCGTCGAGGGCACGGTTGCCGACCATGGCCACCATCGGCAGCCGCAGCCCGGCGGTCACCGCCAGCGCCTCGAAGGCATAGAACCAGCCGACGCCGCTGGAACCGGCGAAGACGCGCGCGCCCACCGCAGAGGCGTGCTTGACGATCTCGAACTGCGAGTGCTCGCTCTCGGCGACGATGTAGTCGCAGTCAAAATCACCGTTGGAGATCATCTGCGAGACGAACTGCATGACCGTGTCATACGGACGGATCGGGTAGGCCGTAATGACGTCGACATCGGCCAGCCGGCAAGCGTGGGCGATAGCCTCGCTGCCGCTGATCAGCTCCTCGGACTCGCCGGTGGGTGCGCCGGCAACCTTTAGTTTCGCGACCTTCGTCGCCGCCTCAGGCGGATTCATTGGCGATCTCCTCAGCGTACTGCCCTGGGTGGTGGAACCCGTGTGAGCGGGCGGGCCCTTCGGCGGTCTTTCCGGACATCCATGTGGAGTAGCTTTCCTTGTCCTTCGTCCACATCTCCCACTGGCTATCGTTGTTGCCGAAGGCCTCTTCGTTGACCATGGTGACGCAGCCGTCGACCGGGCACACCGCCTCGCACACTCCGCAGCCACAGCAAGCCTCCATGTTGGCGTCATAGAGACCGTCAGGGGTGATATCGAAGCAGCTGTCGGGACACTGCAGCCAGCAAAGCGTGCACTTCACACAAGTGTCGAAGTTGACCACCGGGCGCATGGTGCGGGTCGAGAATTTCTTGAATGTGGCATTGCGCCCGGGGATGTAACCGCCCTCCCAGCCTTCGACGTTCTCCTGGCGGACATCCATGGCACGAATCACCAGCCCCTCTTCCATCTTGGTCCAGCCGGGCAGCTCGAACTCGAAGGGAACCTCGTCGTTCCCCTCGTCAGCGGTCACCGGCCTGAGCTCAGCGCGCTCGTGTGCCTTCCTGGCCGAGGCCACCTTGAGATCGTCCTGCCACTGTTCCTGGATGGCCGCGACCATCGAGTCAAGGCTCACCAGCTGCGGGGCAATCTTGGTCAGCGCCCCGAGCAGCCGTACATCGGTGTGATCGTCCTTGAACACCCACAGCCCCGAGAAGCTCGCCGTGGCCTTGATGATACAGAGGTTGTAGGGATCGCCCTTGCGGTGAATGTCGGCGATGAGGTCTTCGGGCGGCTGGAAGGAGGTAACCAGCAAGGTGCCGCCAGCGGCCAGCAGCTTGTTGATCGGCTGCAGACCGTACCAAGCCCACGACTCCACCCCTTTGCACAGGGTATCGTCGAGAGTGATGGTGACATCGTTGTTGTCGGGCTCGTATCTGGCCAGGTGCTCCTGCAGCTCGTCCTCGCTATCGGAAACCACCGCGAATTGCTTGGCCGGGATGCCGTTGCGCTCAGGTGAATCGCCATAGCGCCCGAAGGCGATACCGATCTTGCCTTCTTTTCTTGCCGCCAAGACGAGACCACGGCAGATGTTCTTGGCCAGCGTCTTCTGGAAGATGCCACGATACACAACTTCCACAGAACCGATGCTCATTCAGATCCCCCTTCACCTAGTCGCTTGTACCGGAAGATGCGGTGGAATTCACATAGGTGGGAAAAATCAATGCGACCCGCCGTGGAGAGCTAGGCCAAGGGTAACAAGATCCACGCCGGGACGGCAAGCTGCAGGGCCGCGGCCAGCTTGTCGGGAACAGCCGCGGATCGCAGACAACTCGAACCGAGAATCAGCTCGCCCGGCGGCATCACTCTCGCCTCCTGATAAGGTATCTAAAAGGCCCCTGCCACGCCTATCCAAGAGGGACTCCGTCTTGTTCGTACGTAAGCAATCCCACAAAAGGCACGATCGCGGCCGTTGCTAGCCCGCATTTCTCAACGGGTCGTGAAGCGAGCGGGGGCAAGGGCCGCGAGGGCCC
>JBHHYG010000352.1:0-3846 GCA_046757445.1 Acidobacteriota bacterium | reverse complement strand
GGGAGAGTGGCCTCCTCGCCCGCGACGACACGGAGCTCGCCGGAGGCCGGCTCGGCCCTGGCCTCGATGACACGGCTATTGCCGGTATCGGAGAGGTAGAGGCTGCCGGAGGGGCTGGTGGTGAGGATGATGGCGTCGTAGAGCGGGCCGTCGAGGCCGGCGACCTGCTCGACGCGCAGCAGCGTATCGACGCCGAGCTCGCCGGCGCCGGCGGCGGCCTCGGGGGCGGGCGAGAAGATCATCGCCGCCAGCAGCCACAGGGTGGCGCCCGAGAGGGCAACGATGCGGCCGGTGGGCGAGACCAGGGGGCGGACGATTCGAGACATTTGGGGCTCCTTGGCAACAGTGTCTGGGGGCCAAGGAAGCAATCCCCATGCCAGTGCCGGGGGAGCGAGAGAAAAGCTCGCGCCGGCGGGAGGTTACAGCGACAGGGCCGGGACAGGCGCCGCCGCCGGTGCCGGTATCTCGGCAGCCATGGCGCTCGCACCCCCGGGCCGGCTGCCGGCTCGCGGGCAGGCAGCGGAGAGAGGGTTGCTGGTCTCCTGATCGAGGCGTGATCGCGGTGGGTGCTTAGCGGGCCTGCTCTCCCTCCTTGGCGTTGGTGGCGAGCAGCGCGCGGATCTGGGCGGCCAGATCCGCCGCATCCACCTGGAAGATACCGGAGCCCTTGGGCGTGAGCTGGTCGAGCAGCACCAGCGCCTCGCCGGCGCGCCCCAGCCGCAGCAGGCCGTTGGCTTCATACCAGCGGGCCTGGCGAGACATCAAAGGTTCGTCGTTGTCCTCGAGTTGTCGCAGGCTGGCCAAGGCGGCCTCGGTTTCCCCGTCGAGGTAGAGGGCGACGCCGAGGTAGAGCTGCCGGTAGTCGAAGAAGGGGTCGTCCGGGGAGAGCGATAGCGACGCCAGCAGCTCCGCCGCCGCCGCCGGCTCGCCCGCCTGCAGCAGCTCGATGGCCTCATCGACGGCGTTGTCGCCGCTGGCGCTGCGCGTGAAGGTCACCCCCTCGGGTCTCCGGACGCCGACCACCAGCTCGTCGGTGGCCAGCTGCGCCAGCGCCGCCGGCAGGCCGGATACGGGCGCCGGCTGCAGCGCGATGGGGGCGCTCCAGATCGCCAGCCCCAGCAGCGCCGCCAGCGCCAGCGAGGCGGCCAGCCGCAGGTGCCGCCCGGCCCAGCCGGCCAGCAGCGGCGGTGGTGTCGGCAAGGCGATCGGCTCGGCCGGCCGCCGCGGGGCCATGCCGGTGGCCAGCGCTGGAGCCACCGCCAGGGCGCCGAGCGCCTCCTGCCGGTGGGCCCGTAGGCTCACCAGCAGCTGGAAGGTATCGGCGCACTCCCGGCAGCGGTCCAGATGATCCAGCTGCCGCCCCAGCCGCGCGGCCGGGGTGTCGCCGTGAAGCAGCTCTACGAGCTCTTGGGCGCTCAAATGCATAGGATTTCCGGGTTCGTCGTCCGCAGGTCGATCTTCCATCAGCTGATTAACGATCCGGGGCCTCGTTTTCCGAAAGCGCCTCGCGCAGGCTATCGAGGGCCGCGCGCAGGCGGCTGTGGAGGGTGGAGATGGGGGAGCCGGTGAGCTCGGAGAGCTCGCGCAGCTTCAGCGATGGCTCTCGCAAGATGAGCAGCTCGACCGCCTGTCGCTGCGCCTCGGGCAGCTTGGCCAGCTCGGCCAGCATCCTCCGCGTCTGACCGGCCGCCACCTCCCGCTCCTCGGCCAGCAGCAGGCGAGTCTCCTGGTCGGGCTCGACGCCGCCGAGGTGCGGCCCCGGCTCGCCCGGCTCGGTGAAGCTGCTGAGCCGGGAGCGGGCCCGTACGCGGTCGATGGCGCAGTGGTTGATGCTGCGGGTGAGGTAGCGGCCGGCGGCGTCGACGTCGGGCAGCCTCCCGGCCCCGGTGAGGACGCGGGAGATGGCTTCCTGCACGGCGTCCTCGGCGTCCTGGGGATCGGCGGTGATGCGCTGCGCCATGCGCACCCAGATGGCGCGGTTCTGCTCGACGGCGGCGGCGACCAGCGCGGCTCTGTCCAGAAAAGGCCTTACCTTTGGTGTGCCGGTCACAGTCTACACTCCGAGACCACTGCCATGAGTCGAGCCCAAGGCCGGGGCATAGCCCCGGCCGGCTACCGTTCGAGGCAATTATGCTGTGACCTTGGTAGATAACGAAAGCCAGAAATGTTGCTCAAGGCACAGTGGTCCCCAGCCTCGATAGTGCAAAGGTAGCAAATCAGAGGGGAAGAGAATAGTGTCGGCCGCCCCGGGTTAGAGCGACTGGGCGGCGCCGGCCGCCTCGCCCTCCGCAGCGGCGAGCTCGTAGTAGCCGCGCCGGACGCGGCTGAAATCGTCGTAGGAGGAGAGGATCGAGGAGACCGTGACGTTGGGATTCTTGGCCCTGATATCGGCACCCAGGGCGATGACCCGGTCGGTGATTTCTGCCACCCGCATGGGGCCCTTCGCCTCCGTCAGCACGCGCTTGCAGGCGGCCACGATGGTGTCCGGTCGGCGGCCGCCGGAGCGCCGCCCGCGTCCCGGTTCGCCGCCGCCGGCCGGCACCAGCTTGGCGCCTGATTCTGCCGACGTGCGGGCGCGGCGAACCTGTTTCGACAGCCGATGGAGCGTCCTCGCCAGCTGCTTGGAAACGGTCACGGCCTCGTCGAGCTGCTCTTCCAGCTCGGCGAACCTCTTGGCGAATCGCCGGCTCACCGTCGCACGCTGACGTTGCGCTCGTCGCCGACCGCCGCCGCGGCGACCCAGATTCTCGAGCTTGATCTTCTGGAACTCGATGACCGCTTCGGGCGGGAACTTGCGCATCTTACCCACCATCTCGGAGGGGATGCGGCTGGCCTGCTCCTTGACGTACTTCGACAGGCTGGCAAGGCTGATGTTGGTTTGCTCGGCCATCTCGGTCAGCGTGTACAGCTTCTTCTCCGCCTTCCTCATCGGGTCTTCACCTGCGGAGACGGCACGTATCATTCGCAGTGCCACTCTCGGCACCATCGGGTGGCTGGGGTTGCCGAGAAAGGGAATCTCATGCCGGTGCGCTCGCAGGATCTCCTCGAGCTTGTCGGGCTCCAGGTCCGTCTCCTGGCAGACTTGCTGCTTGCCCACCACCAGCTCGGGATCTCGTTCGAACAACGGGTAGAGCTTCAAGATGCGGTCGACGTCTGCTTCGCTCAGCGCATTGCTGTCAAGCGCCATGTACTTGATGACGCGCAAGATCGGCGCCAGCTCCAACCGAGGCCGCTGCTGATGAAACTCTAACGCTGTCATCCGGCGTTTCTACTTGTAGGGATTCGAGCCGCCGGGCGCGTCCTTCTTACCCGGAGTCCGGCAATGCAGGTGGAACCCGCCTGCAGTCTAATTTTATCGGTGCCAGTCGGGAGCTATTTCAGAGTTTCCTGATCGATCGAAGAGCTAGAAACGATGCATACGATAGGTACAGACGACTGTCAATGTCAAGATTGTACCAGATCCCACCGGCCCTGATTGTCAGCCACAAGACGCCTCATGATCCATGCGGGCGGGGAAGCTCCTCTACATAATCGACGACCTGCGGCCTCAGCCGCTTCTCGAACCCCGGCGGGAAGGGCAGCCGCACGGACAGCATGCGACGCCCCGGGGGTATCGTTTCGAGCCCGACCCGGGCACTGAAGAAATCATCTCCAGCGCGGCTGCTCCGCAATTCTCTGTAGCGATCCGCGCCCAGCTGTTGCGCCCAAAGCCTGTCGGCCTCGCAGAGGACCTCCTTGAGAACCAGGGCGGTGTCGGGCAACACCCTGCACAGACAGAAGCTCAGCTCTTCCCCGTCCAGGTCGATCGACCTCAAGACGTTGCCCCATCGGTCGGCTCGAAGTCGA
>JBHHYG010000351.1:0-3867 GCA_046757445.1 Acidobacteriota bacterium | reverse complement strand
CGTGGCGCGCCTCGTTGATGTGATCGATCATCGACGCCAGCGTCGTGGTCTTGCCGCTCCCGGTGGGGCCGGTCACCAGGATCATCCCCTGGGGCTTGTCGCAGAGGTCTTTGACCACACGGGGTAGGCCGAGCTCCTCGAACGAAGGGATCTGCCAGGGGACCACCCGCAACGCCCCGGCCACGCCGCCGCGCTGCTCGAAGACGTTGGCGCGAAAGCGAGCCATGCCCTGCAGGCCGAAGGAGAAGTCGAGCTCAAGGTTCTCCTCGAACAG
This sequence comes from Acidobacteriota bacterium, assembly GCA_046757445.1. GTDB lineage: Bacteria > Acidobacteriota > UBA890 > UBA890 > UBA890 > JBHHYG01. Next base: position 3,593 of record JBHHYG010000351.1, on the reverse strand, counting down.
CCGCTTCTGCTCCTCGGTCATCACCGAGTACATGAGCGCCTTGGTGGTCGCTGGGTCGAGACTGTCATAAGGAAGCGCCCTGAGCTTGCCGTCGACGCGAACCTGCGGCGGTGACTCGGTGGTGAGGTGGAGATCGCTGGCCCCCAAATCGGTCATCTCGCGGAGAAGCTCCGCGATATCCGGAACCGCACCGCGTGGCTGCTGCTGCTCGAAATCCAAGTCTCGCATACCGTTCTTCTCTGGGCGCGGCGGCACACTGTCGCCGGGCGGCGGAGACCATCGGATCGAACTCGACCGGCGTCGGTGCGCGGCACGCGACGAGATCTCAGGGCGCTTGTCGGTCCGAATGAATGCTGTTTCCATGCTGTGACGGAGATACTCTAGCCACCGACTGAACGCATGTAAAGCCTAATCTTGGCTTTCTTTAGTTATCTGTGATTACACTTGCATAGCTTTAGCCTGTTTTCTTCAAGAATCCCCACCTGGGAGCGGAAACGCGTGCTCCGTCGCCAAGGCGCGAGCGGCCCGCGGGTGCAAGGCTGCCCCGGGAACGAGCAAGTGACCGGCTAAGCGACGGTCTCCCTTAGCACTTCGTCGACGGTGGTCACGCCCTGCCAGATCTTGGCCAGGCCGCTCTCGCGCAGGGTGATCATACCCTCGGCCCGGGCCTGGGCGCGCAGCTCCGAGGTGGGGGCCCGGTTGAGGATCATCTCGCGGATCGTATCGGTGACCGGCATCACTTCGAAGAGGCCAACCCGCCCCTTGTAACCCGAGCCGTTGCAGTCGGGGCAGCCGACGGGACGGTAGACGATGATGTTCTCGGCGTCCTCGGGGGAGAAGCCGATGTCGATGAGCGCCTCGCCGCTCGAGGGCGCCGGCTCCCGGCACTTGTGGCAGACCTTGCGCACCAGACGCTGGGCGGCGATCAGCTGCACCGAGCTGGCGGTCAGGAACGGCTCCATGCCCATATCAGCGAGGCGATTGACCGAGCTCGGCGCATCGTTGGTGTGCAGGGTGGAGAGCACCAGGTGGCCGGTAAGGGCCGCCTTGACGGCGATCTCGGCGGTCTCGGCGTCGCGGATCTCACCGACGAGGATGATGTTGGGATCCTGGCGCAGGAACGAGCGTAGCGCCGCGGCAAAGGTGACGCCGATCTCGTCCCGCACCTGCACCTGGTTGATCCCCGTCAGGTTGAACTCGACCGGGTCCTCCGCGGTCATGATGTTGGTGTCGGGAATGTTGATGTTGGAGAGCGCCGAGTAGAGCGTGTTGGTCTTGCCCGAACCGGTGGGCCCGGTGACCAGCACGATGCCGAACGGCTTGGTGATCGCCTCCTCGAAGCGCTGCAACGACCAGGGCTCGAAGCCGAGCTTGCTCATATCCAGCATCAGGCCTTCGGGGTCGAGCAAGCGCATGACGATCTTCTCGCCCCAGATGGTGGGCACCGTGGAGACGCGCAGGTCGAGCTCGCGCATCCGGTTCTCGAGATTGACGCGCAGTTTGATGCGGCCGTCCTGGGGCCGGCGACGCTCCGAGATGTCGAGCTGGCCCATGATCTTGACCCGCGAGGCGAGGGCGTTCTGCATGCTCTTGGGAGGGTCCATGATCTCGTAGAGCACGCCGTCGATGCGGTAACGGACGCGCAAGCGCTTCTCGTAGGGCTCGATGTGGATATCCGAGGCGCCCCGGCGCAGGGCATCGGTGAGAACCAGGTTGACCAGCTTGATCACCGGCGCCTCGCCGCTGGCCTGACTCAGCGCTTTGAGGTCGATGTCCTCGTCGGTGTCGACGATCTCCAGCTCGGCCGGGCCGGAGGCTTCGTCGGAGATGCTCTTCATCATCTTCTGGATGACGCTGTCCTCTTGCTCGCCGTAGAGCCGCGCGATGGCCTCTTTTACGGCACGCTCCGAGGCGACCAACGCCTGCACCCGGAGACCGGTGGCGAACTTGAGGTCGTCGATGGCGACGACGTCGGTGGGATCGACCATGGCCACATCGAACGCCCTACCGCTGACGGCGACGGGAACCACCAGGTAGCGCCGTGCCATATCGGCGGGCACCAACTCGAGGACGCTGTCCGGAACCTCGGCCTCGTCGAGGTTGGCGGCCGGCACGCCATACTGCTCCGAGAGCAGGCGAATGAGGTCGGCCTCTTCGACCAGCCCGTGCTCCACCAGGTAATGGCCGAGACGCTCGCCGCTTCCCTCCTGATCCACCAGCGCCTGGTTGAGGTCTTCCTCGCTGATCAGGTCGTTGTCCACCAGCAGGCGGCCGAGGCGGGTGGTGAGGCGGCGACGTGGCCGCTTCTCCTCCACTTTCTCGGCAGGAGGCTCAACCGGCGACGGCTCGATCAGTATCTTCCCCTCGGGTGGCAATGGCTCCTGCGGTTGCACCTCTCCATCGGGCGACGCCTGTTGGCCGGGAGGCTCCGGTGGGACCCCTGCTGCCGGTGCCCGTTCCTGCAGGTCGGGTCGCGCCACTTCCTGCGTCAGCACCTTGTCTTCTCTTCGAAGCTCGCCACCACCTGACGCCCCACCATCAGGCCGTGGAGTACCAGCAGGCTGTACCGCACGTTCGGCTCCTACGCCGCCCTGGGACGCCAGCACCTCTTGGCCCGGTGGCGCCTTCTTCTTCGGCGACACCGTGCCCCCGAGAGACGCCGACGCCTCGATGCCGAGCCTTCTGAGTTCTTCATCCGCTTGCTGAGCGCTCACGTTCCCTCTTTCGCCTTGGATGGTTGGCGATTCGCGCAGTGCGGCACCACGAGATAGACGCCTCCCGTCCTGCAGCAAAGGGCTGAGAGCCCCTACAGGGCCAACAACCGGCAGACAGGTTTCAAGGATACGCGTCCCGGAGGTAGCGAGTAAAGCACTAACTATAGCTTGCTTGAATTAGCTATTAGCGATGGTTTCTATTCTTTTCTATCACTAGACGTTGTCAAGTGTGATCTACTATTCTTCTTTCCACTGCTGTGCGCCACCAGCCCAAGGTTCGGGCAGCCTGCGGTGCCCACCATTGGCCCGAGAGCGCCCTCAGGATGGACAGCTTCTTGCATGGCGACGTCCGATCCCCCTACCCTAGCCTGCATGTCTCACCGGCGGTCGTCGCGAGGTGGTGGAGAGGCGCGCGGCTGCAAGGCGCGCGCAGGATCGGGCGCGGAGGCGTACTCGTGCAGTACGTCGAGCACCCGATCCAAGCGCAACGCCGCAGACGCATGCCTCTCCGCCACCGTAGCAGACTGCCGTTGAGATATGCAGGCTAGGGGCTTCTGGTAGAGCATGGGCATGGGCACCTCGAAAGGCCCCTCGAGCGAATGAGCGCCGAGGATGCGGGCCCTACTCCGGGAAGGCTGGCGCCGGTGTGGGACGTCGCAAGGCAAGAGGTGTCAGCCGCGCCCTGGGAGGACTCGGCGATGGACGTAGACCGACCAGAAATGCGGGCTAAGGGCCAGCGCAGGAATAACTTCCCAGAGTTCGGGCCCAGATTTGGGTCAGATTTGGTCGAACCGAGGGAGCAGAACCGCAGGCGTAGCCAAAGCTACGTCGAGGATTCTGCGAGTGAGGATCGGCCGAAGATGGCCCGAAGATGGGATG
>JBHHYG010000350.1:0-3871 GCA_046757445.1 Acidobacteriota bacterium | reverse complement strand
GGCGTACTCGTGCAGTACGTCGAGCACCCGAGCCAAGCGCAACGCCGCAGACGCGGGCCTGGCCGCCACCGTAGCAGACTGCCGCTGAGAACTGCAGGCTAGCGACCCGGGAAAGCCGTGAGCCGATCTTCCACCTACTCCACTTCAGAGCGCCCGCGATTTTCGGTCAAGGTCGGGCAGTTCACCGAGTCGGTGATCCGGGAGATGACCCGCAAGGCACTCGAACACGACGCCATCAACCTGGCGCAGGGCTTTCCCGACTTCCCCGCTGCCGATCTCATCAAGAAGGCCGCCGTCGAGGCCGTCGAAGCCGACCTCAACCAGTACGCCATTACCTGGGGCGCGCAGAGCATCCGCCGGGCCATCGCCGCCAAGCTCGAAAAGAATGGCATCGACGTCGACCCTGAAAGGGAGCTGACCGTCACCTGCGGCGCCACCGAGGCGATGATCGCCACCCTGCTCGCTCTCATCAACCCTGGCGACGAGGTGGTGGTCTTCGAGCCCTTTTACGAGAACTACGGACCCGACACCATCCTGGCGGGCGCCACCCCCCGATTTGTTCCCCTCGAGCCGCCGACATGGGAGTTCGACACGCAAGCGCTGCGGGCCGCATTCAACAAACATACCAAAGCGATCATCCTCAACACGCCGAACAATCCGACCGGCAAGGTCTTCTCCGATGACGATCTGCAGACGATCGCCGATTGTTGCATCGAGCACAATGTGGTGGCGGTAACCGACGAGATCTACGAGCATCTGATTTACAGCGAGCCCGAGCGGCCCCTGCATCATCGCTCTCTGATCACCCTCGACGGCATGCGCGATCGCACGGTGGTCATCAACGGCATGTCGAAGACCTATTCGGTGACCGGCTGGCGAGTCGGCTGGACCGTGGCCGCCGCCGACATCACGGCTGCCATTCGCAAGGTTCATGACTTTCTCACCGTCGGTGCTGCAGCGCCCCTGCAGGAGGCCGGGGCGGTGGCGCTGGCCTTACCCGACAACTACTACGAGGAGCTGTGCTCGTCCTACAGGAAGCGCCGGGACATGTTCTGCTCCGCGCTGGCCGAGGCCGGACTGCGCGTCTACGTACCCGATGGCGCCTACTACGTGATCACCGACATCGGTGATTTCGGCTACTCGGACGACCTGACTTTCACCGATTTCCTGGTCAGGGAGATCGGCGTCGCGGTCGTCCCCGGCTCGTCGTTTTACAGTGACCCGGAGCGTGGCTCCCGGCAGATCCGCTTCGCTTTTTGCAAGCAATCCGAGACCCTGCAAGAGGCAGCAAAGAGGCTGCAGTGTCTGCGGGCCTGAACCTGGCTGCATGGAGGAGCGCGGCCTGCGGCTGACAGCGAGGAAAGAAGATGCCCGTACTGAAACAAATCACCGTCTTCCTGGAGAACGTGCCCGGACGTCTGGCTACTCTCTGCAACACCCTGGAGTCGGAGGGCGTCAATTTGCGTGCCATGTCAACGACCGAGGCCTCGGAGTATGGCGTCGTCCGCCTCATCGCCGATGACACCGAGGCCGCCTTGTCGGCGGTACGCCGGGCGGACCTGCCTTTTTCCACCGTTGACGTCCTCGGCGTCGAGGTGAGCGACGAGCCGGGAGCGCTGGGCAAGGTCGTTGTGCGCCTGGCCGAGAAGAAGATCAACATCGACTACGCTTATGTGACGGCCGCCAGCACCTCCGGCAGCGCGCTTTGTGTCTTCAAGGTGGCGGATCCCTCGGCGGCCGAGCAGCTCCTGGCCACCGAATAGCCCGCAGTTCTCACCACCGTTCTGCTGCCGCCTCTCCGGAGCGGCTGCAGGCAGCCAGATAGACCAGGGTAGCGAGGCCCACCGAGGGGAAGAACCCCTGCACCTGGGCCAGGAAAGGAAAGAACCGAGCCACCTCTCCCCACCCCATCACCACGGTCGCCCCCACCAGCATCGTCCAGATGACCCCACGCGCCGTGCAACGGTGCCCGTAGAGCGCGCCGAACAAGGGTGGCCCGAAGCAGGCTCCGTAGAGGCTGCCTGAAAAGACCGTCAAGCTGAGGATATCGCCGGGAGGGCGAAGCGCCACCAGCGCTGTGACCACAGCGAAGATCACCACCTGCCAGCGAGTCCGCCGCAGACTGTGACGCTCGTCCACACCATCACCCAGCACCTCGACGACATCCCGCTGGAAAGCGCCGGCCACCACCAGCAGAACCGAGTCCAGTGACGACATCGCCGCCCCCAGCAGGGCGGTGAGGATGATCACCGAGGCGACGGGGCCCATGACCTCGGAGTTGGTGAGCAAGGTTGGAATGACGAGGTCGGTGTCGCTGATCGTGCCATTCGTGAGGAGGCCCCGCGCCAGCACACCAAGAGGCAGGAGGCAGAGATAGGAAAGGCCGATGGCTGCCGGCGCCACGATCATGGCGACGCGCAGGGCACGCTCGTCACGTAGAGCGAAGAAACGCGAGATCTGCCGAGGCTCGACCAGAAACTTGGCGCCGCCGGCGCAGGCAATGCCCAGCAGCACGGCCCACGGCAGCGTGCCGCTGCTCGACAGCAAGGCCTCGCCCAGAGATCTTCCGTCGGGTGCGGTGCCGGGCGTCGACGCCACTTTCGAGAGCAGCGCCGTCCATCCGCCTCCTGCCCTGACCACACCGGCAAGAAGGTAGAAGCTACCCAGCAGCATCAGCGTGCCTTGGACGGCGTCGGTGTGAACCACCGAGATGAAGCCACCGAAGACCGTGTACAGGACGACGATCAAGAACACCAGCCCGATGCCGGCTTCGTAGGGGATGCTGAGGTAGGCTTGCAGGGTCCCACCGATGCCCTTGAATATGGCCACCATGTAGAAAAGCGACGAAACGACAATGACCGCCGCGGCGGCCAGACGCACCGCCCGCGAGCGATACCAGGCGCCCAAGTACTCGGCCACCGTCAACGCCCCCAGCTCCTCCGTCGCCTGACGAAGTCGCGGTGCCACCAGGTGCCAGGAAGCCACCGCGAACAATAGCAACACCAAACCCATGGCCAACCAGGCGAAGCCGACCAAGTAGGAAACGCCGGCGAAGCCGACAAAGCTGTTGGTGGAAAAGTAGGTGGCGTAGAAAGATACGCCCAGCACGACACCGCCCATGGCACGCCCGCCGACGTAGAAATCGGCCACACCACGGGTCAAGCGATGGCCACGCCACGCATGGAATATCATGATCACCGTGTATACGGTGACCACCGCCAAGGGCAGGGCCCTAGCCGTCGCCCACTCGATCATGACCTGTCGTTGCCTCGATCGAGTCCGCGAAACCAGACATAAAGAGCATTCGCCATGACCACCACGACGATGGCGCCTGCGATGACGAGAATTCCCCGGCCGACTCCCATGACGAGGCAACAAATAGCATGAGCGACTGCCGTGGTGCCACACACGATCGTCGTTGATTTCGCCGTAGCACTGCTGATCACCTCGTTCACCTGTGATCTTCTCGCGGTGACTGTGGAAGAGGCGGAGCTCGGCGTGGTCGCCTGGTGGACATTGCTGTTCGGCACTTTGGCGGCCGGCTTTGCGGTGATCTCCGGATTCGTAGCCGCTTCGAGCGCGCCAGACCGGTTGGAGGTGGCTTCGACGATCCTCAGCCATCGCAACCTCGGCATCGTCACTCTCGTCTGCTTTGCGACCTGTCTCGGCTGGCGCGGTGCCCGTCAGGGTGCCCTGCCCCGTCGCTATCGAGGGATCTACTGGCTGCTGGCGGCAACGGGCACCGCTACCTTGATGGTAACCGCCTATTACGGCGGCATTCTGGTGTTTCGCCTCGGGGTCGGCGTCGCCCCACACAGCTAGCCCGCATTTCTCAACGGGTTGCGTCGCGAGGGCGTGGGAAAGGGCGCGG
>JBHHYG010000349.1:0-3880 GCA_046757445.1 Acidobacteriota bacterium | reverse complement strand
GCTTTCCGATTCCCAGAGACGACGCGGGAACTAGCCAAGGACGGCGCTGAGGTCTTCGGCACCGGCCTCCAGAGCCACGGACAACAGGTCGTCCTCCTCGATGCTACCGCCATCGATGAGAAAGTAACCCACCTGGCGGAACATCCAGGCAACCGAGTTGACCTCGCCAAGGTGCCCGCCCTTGGTTTCGAATATCTTTCGGATCTCGGAGACCGTTGTCGGTGGCCACCTGCACAAGAACCGCCACACCACCGGGGCCGTAACCCTCGTACACCACCTCCTCGTAAACCGCGCCCGGTAGCTCGCCGGTGCCGCGCAAGATGGCGCGCTGGATGTTGTCCGACGGCATATTCTGCGCCTTGGCAGCTTCCACGGCGCTGCGCAGCCGCGAGTTGGCATCGAGATCGCCTCCCCCTGTCCTTGAAGCGACGGTGATCTCGCGGGCCAGGCGCGAGAAGATCTTGCCGCGCGCCTTGTCCTGCGCGGCTTTCTTTCGCTTGATCGTGCTCCACTTCGAATGGCCGGACATGACTGACGAAATGCTACCACGGATCCTAGCGCACGTAGCCCAGAGCCCTGAGGCGATCGAGCAGTTCCTCGCCAGGCGTGCCCAGCTGGGTGGTAAGGAGCCGCCGATAGCTGAGGTTGGAGGCATTGAGCATGGTGAGGAGGTAGCCCGTGCTCACCACCTCGCTCGTGGCCATGTCGCGCTGCTCCAGGGGATCGGCGGCGAGGCCGTAGAACTCGATTCTGTAACCGGTGCGCGGTGCCGGCAGGTAACGAATCAGCTTCGAGTCCTTGGTGATGATGCTCTCGAGCTTTCGACCGTCGAGCTCGAGCTGGGCGAGAACCCAAGAGTGCAGTGCTTCTCGAGGTGAGGCGACCAGCGGCAACAAGCTGCTACCCTGCACCTGCGCCGGTATCTTGTCGCCCAGGTAGGAGAGAATCGTCGGCAGCAGGTCGATCTGCTGCGACAAGGCCTCGCTCCTCGTGCCTGCTGCCCACTGGCCGGGGAACTTGATGATCAGCGGGATGTTCAGTTGCTCACCGTAGAGCATCTTGCCATGCGCCCAGCCTCCATGGTCGAGGAACTCTTCTCCATGATCTGCCACCAGCACGATCATGGCATCTTCGTACAAGCCGAGCCGCTTGAGCCGCTGCACGAATTTGCCGAACTGAGAATCGTTGAAGGCGATCTCAGCATCGTAGAGGTCGACGAGTTGGTGGGCGAGATCGTCGGGATTGATGCTCGGATCCCGCTGGAGGGCCCTGGCAGCATCCAGCGGCCGGTAGATCTGTGGGTACTTCAGGCTCGGCGCGAAGCGCTCCCGGAAGGGACTGCGCGGGGTGTAGGGCTCGTGGGGGTCCGTCGCATGCATATACAGGAAGAACGGGCGGTCATTGGTCCTGCCCTCCAGCCACTCGAAGACCCGTTGGTTGAGGCGATCCGAAAGCTGGTGGATCTCCCTGGTTTGCTGTTCCCCCAGGGAGACATAGCGATCGAAGCCAACCTGAAAGCCGAAGGCTCGCGAGACGTTGCCGTTAGTCGTGAAGCCCACGGTCTGATAGCCGTCTTGCTGCAGCAGGCCGGCAAGCGTCGTTGCCGAGGCGGGCAAGGCATCATCCCTGCCCAATACGCCGTGCGACTGCGCGTACAAGCCAGTGAAGATCGAGGCGACGGCGCTCCTCGTCCATGAGGACTGGGCGCGGGCGCGCAGCAGAAGCAGGGAGTCTTCGGCAAGGGCGTCGATATGGGGAGAGACCGGCCTTGGATAGCCATAGATCCCCAGGTGGCCGGCGCGGAGAGCATCGATGAGATAGATGATGATGTTCGGGCGCCGGTCCCGCACCTCCTGGAGGGTCGGTGATTGCCCCCCGACTGCCTCAAGCTCCCCTTCAAGGGACTGCACTTTACCCCGCCAACGCAGGACCGGATGCAGGAGCTCGAGACCCTTCTTCCCCACCAGGCGATGGCCCCCTACCACCGTGAAAGAGACCCTCACAGGCTTTTCGGAGTCTACCGCCAGTGGCCATTCCCGGGGCTCCCCATACGACCCAGGCCTGAGATAGTGGGTAACGACCTTGTCGGATCCCGCTGCCTGAAATTCGACCCGCAAGGAAAAATCGATGTCGCCGGCGTCCTTCCCCCAAGGTTCCACACCCGCGAGCGTGAGGACCGCTCCCGGCGGCACCAGCGGGAAGTAGTCGATGCGGCTCATCTGGGGCAGAATCAGCGAGCCCTTCGGGGCTTCCGCATCGACGTGCGGTTTCCCATGGCTTCGCTTCTGAAAGCGAATCGTGTCCCATGCAACCGTCAGCTCTCTGGGATTGTCGGCGCCAAAAGGGATTGCGGTCGGGGGATCCAAGGAATACCTGAAGACCAGCAGGTTCTCGCCGTGCAACTGCGCGAACGTGGGAATCTGCAGCAGGTACTCGTGGAAGCCTGGCCGCAGACGCAGGTCGCCAACGGTCTTTTCGTTGATCTGCACGGTGACCACCCGGGAGGGAAAATCCTTACTGACCGGGTGAGAGGAATCGACGGTGGGGTCGTAGGGCCGAGCGCTCACTCTCAGCGCCATCGCCCGAGGCGTCAAAACAGTGAATCTTACCGAGGATCGATCGCCGGACCCCCATACGAAGGATGTCTCCTGCGGCCGGTTGTGGTCCTCAGAAGACCATCCATCGAGCAGGTGAGGCCTCGCGGGCGGCGTGCCCAAATCGATGAGTCGCGTCTCCGGCACCAGCTCCACCAGCGGGAAGGCCTCGACGAAGTCGTAGCGCACCGGGAGCTGGCCCTCTTTCCGGCATCCCCCGCTCACCGTCAAGAGCAGAGCAAGCGCCAGCAAGCGGATGCACCGCTGGCTCGCGAGGCTCTGAGGTACAACCATCAGGTATAGCTTTCGGTCAGTCCCTCGGGATGCTGCCGGGCGATCCCGAACAGAATATCAAAGCTGTCCATTACACTGGACGATACAACCTACTTGACGAACCTGATCCGGCGCAATTCGACGGCTGGCTGCTGATCCTTCCTGCCAATCGAGACGAAAGCTCTCTGCCAGTTGGAGTCCTCGAGCGCCGATCCCGGCGAGGCGCCCTTCATGCCCAGCACTGCCAGATTCGCGGTCGGGCCATCTCCTGTGGTCGCCGCTGATCCGATCGAGCGGAGTGCGGCCACCACCTCTGGAAACAGCCGAGCTTCCTCTTCGAGGTGCACGGCAGCGGCCACGATCTGGCCTCCAGGAACAGCTTCCAGAAAGCTTCGCAGGCGGATTGCACCCGACCTCGTCGGTGCGAAAGCCTGCCATCGCTCGATGGAGGCACCGATCGCGTCGAGTAGAACGACATGGTAGCCATGGGCCGGAGAGAATCTCTCCCTGCGCTCGTTGAGGATCATCGCCACGCCGACTTTCTGTATATCCAGCATGATCGGCGAACCGAGCTTCACCTCTCTGCCGTCGAAGACATAGGTGTAATGAGCGGCGAATCTCACGCTCGCCGTTCCATCTGGGCGTGGATCGAACTTCTCGGGTGCCGAAACCTCGAAACTCCTCCACTCTTCGGTCAGCGGCCAGCGCCCGGCGAGGCGATCTCCCCACACTACCCCGAGCTCGTATCCTCTCCCCGACGTTGGCTGTGAGAGCCTCGCTTGCAGCTCGATGCGCTTGACCTTCTCGAGCTCGTCAGCGGCAAAGTAACGGCTGATTACCCTACCCTCATCCCAATCCCTTCGCGGGCGAAAAACGAGGGTCGAGGGACTTCTGGTCAACAGCTCCAGATTCTTGCCATCCCTGATCAACCGTTTAACTCGCGAGGCCCCTAGCCCGGATTTCTCAACGGTTTGCGTCGCGAGGGCGTGGGAAAGGGCGCGGGCGCAAGGCGC
>JBHHYG010000348.1:0-3886 GCA_046757445.1 Acidobacteriota bacterium | reverse complement strand
CATCGCCTGCCATTGCGCTCGCGCAGCCACGAGCTGTTGAGAAATGCGGGCTAGAAGTACAATGAACACGGGCATACGCGGAGCCAAGACCATGGGAGGAAACACGGGAAACACTGGCGGACGGCGCGGGAGCCGTTGGAGGATAGCGGGCTGGGCCGCCGCAGCGCTCATCCTGCTGCTGCCATTGGTTGCGATGCAGTTCACCGATGAAGTGAACTGGGATGTGGCCGATTTCGCTGTCTTCGGCGCCCTTCTGGTCGGCGCTGGTGTCACCTATGAGCTGGCAGCGAGGATGACAGGCGATACCGCGTACCGATCCGCCGTCGGCGTCGCGCTCGCGGCAGCGTTCATCCTCGTCTGGGTGAACGGTGCCGTTGGCATCATCGGGTCTGAGGACAACGACGCCAACTTGATGTATGGCGGGGTACTCGCCATCGGAATCATCGGTGCCATCATCGCGCGCTTCCAACCCCATGGGATGGCCCGCGCGTTGTTCGCGACGGCGCTCGCTCAGGCGTTGGTTGCCGTGATCGCGCTGATCGCCGGGTTGGGTCCCCCAGAGAACGGCCCGCTAGAGATCGTGGCCCTGAACGGCTTCTTCTTCGCGCTGTTCGTCGGATCGGCCTTGCTGTTTCAGAAAGCGGCGCGTGGGCGACCCGAACGGGGCGCGGTATAACCCGCCGCTGCAGCCGACAGCACGCGTCAGCATTTCGGCCTCGTCCGACCGCTGGCGTATCGTGTCGTTCGCTCCATCCGCCAGTCGTCGGTGTGCTGCGGCTGAGCAGCCATCCGTTATGCGGCGTGGGTCCTAGCCCGCATTTCTCAACAGCTCGTGGCTGCGCGAGCGCAATGGCAGGCGATGACTGCGTTGCGCTTGGCTCGCGGGCTAGGCGACGCCACTCTTCCTATCCGTTACCTCATGTGGTAACGTTTACGGATGGGGAAGATACGGCGGGGTGGATAGGTCTTCCTGACTTGGAAGGGGGATCACGAACCGCCCCATGTGCACGATCACCTGGATGGGAAGCTTGTCGTGAAGTGGACCTCGGGAACGGCAAGCCGATGAAGGGCAACGCTTCCCGCAGGGTGCGGCGGCTCATCGCGGAATTGGAATCTGAGGGCGTACTGTGAAGGTCCGCGAGGTTGTTCCGAACAATCGCAAGAAGGTGTTCGAAGTCACAGTTTCTGATGGTCGGACGCTCGACTATCCGTACGCCAAGCTACGGTTGCGGCCAGACCGTTCGCGTCGCATTGCGGCAGTATTCGTAGATTCTGAGCTGGGTAACGAAGCGTTCACCTATCGCTTGTCGTCTGGCGAGGAGGACAGCATCCACATTGAGCAAGTTCTGGAGTACAACAGCGACCCGAATTATCTGAGAGAACTTGCGCTGTATGAGCTCACGCTGGAAGCTCGAGAGCGAGTCGAGCAGAGCGCACTCAGTAAGCGGCAGATCATACGCCGACTCGGCACCTCAGCGGCTCAGTTTTACCGTCTGCTTGACCAAACCAACTACACGAAGTCAATTGGGCAGCTACTTGCGCTTCTTGAAGTATTGGACTGCGAGGTCGAGTTTGTCGTTCGCGACAAACCGAGCTCGCACGGCAGTAGCTTGAACGAACTGGCTGATGGTTTACAGAAGGTATCGGGTTGATAGTTTACAGATCGCCGGTGCAGGCGTCAGTCCTTGATGTCGTCCTGGAGCATCGACATGATGGCGCTTCACGCCGAAGGTGATGGCCGAGGCGTTAGGCGCACATACATAGATGGGAAAGACGGTTGCGCTCATTAGCGATGGCAGCCGAACTCGTTGCGATTGGTACGCAGGAACTATGTCTACAGCGTGATCTGCTGGCCGATCTCGACGACGCGATCGGCAGGGATGCCGAAGTGCTGCGTCGGCAGCAGCGCGTTTCGCGACATCAGCCTGAACAGCCGTTTGCGCCAGCGCGACATTTTGCCTCGGCCGCTGATGATCAGCGTCTCTCGGCCCAGAAAGAAGGTCGCCTCCTTCGGATCGACATCGATGTCATGCGCTTTCGCCAGCTTCAAGATCTTCGGCACGTTCGGCTTCTCGAGGAAGCCGTAGTGGGCGATGAGGCGAATGAAGTCCGGCTGGTACTCCTGGATCTCGAGCCGGTCGGTGTGGCGGACTCGTGGAACCTCGTCGACGACGATGGTCAACAGCACGACCCTCTCGTGCAGAGCCTTGTTGTGCTTGATGTTGTGTAGCATGGTGCCGGGCACGCCCCTGCCGTTGCCGACCATGAAGACGGCGGTGCCAGGCACACGATGGAGGCGGTGTTTCTGGAGATCCTCGAGAAAGTCGGCCATGGCGATTCTGTCGCGCAGGAGCCGTCGCGACAGCAGCCGGCGACCGCGCTTCCAGGTGGTCATCAGCAGGTAAGCGAAGGCGGCCACCAGGAGAGGTACCCACCCTCCTTCACCCACCTTTCTCAGGTTGGCGCCGAAGAAAGCCAGATCCACCAGAAGAAACGACCCGGCCACCACTGCCGCCGCTAGCGCGCCCCAGCCCCATCGGGTTCGCGAGCAGACGTAAGCCAGGATGGTGGTGATGACCATCGTCGTCGAGACGGCCACGCCGTAGGCTCCCGCCAGGTTGCTCGACGACCTGAAGCCGAGCACCAGCGCGACCGTGGAGCCTAACAATACCCAGTTGACCAGCGGCACATAGACCTGACCTATCGCTTCCTCCGAGGAATGGTGCACCTGAACGCGTGGGCTGTAGCCCAGGTAGAGGGCCTGGCGAGTGAGCGAGAAGGCGCCCGAGATCACCGCCTGCGAGGCGATGACGGTGGCGGCGGTGGCCAAGATCACCAGCGGGTAGAGGGACCACGAAGGAGCCATCAGGTAGAAAGGGTTTTCCACCGCCTCAGGGTTGGCGAGCAGCAAGGCACCTTGTCCGAAATAGTTGATCAGCAGCGACGGCAACACCACCGCAAACCAGGCCAAGCGAATCGGTTGCTTGCCGAAGTGACCCATGTCGGCGTACAGGGCCTCTCCTCCGGTGACCACGAGGAAGACGGCACCCAGGACGAAGAAGCCACCGCTACCGTTGCGCAGGAAGAAGCCGAAGGCATGGGCGGGATTGACCGCCGCCAGCACCTTCGGGCTCTGTACCAACCAGCCAAGGCCGAGCACGGCCATGCACGCGAACCAGACCAGGGTGACCGGCCCGAAGATGGCGCCGATGGCACCTGTGCCGCGCCGCTGGAAGGAAAAGAGGGCGATGAGGATGGCGATGGCAATGGGAATGACATACGGATCGAAGAATGGTGTCGCCACCTTCAATCCCTCGACGGCGCTCAGCACCGAGATCGCCGGTGTGATCATGCCATCGCCGTACAGCAACGCGGCGCCGAAGATCCCCAGACCGATCAGAAAGGCATGAGCGCGACCTTGCCATAAGGGACGTGGGGAGACCAGGGCGGTGAGGGCTAGAATACCGCCCTCGCCGCGATTGTCGGCGCGCATGACGTAGAGCAAGTACTTGATGGTAACGACAATGATCAGCGACCAGAGGATGAGGGAGAGGACGCCGAGAACGTTGTCGGCATTCACCGGCATGCCGCTGCGCCCCGAGAAGCACTCGCGGAAGGCATATAGAGGACTGGTGCCGATGTCGCCGTAGACGACACCGAGGGCGCCGAGCGCCAAGGCGGCTACGCGGTTCCGTTCCGCTGCAGAAGCTCCCACTCTGTTGTTGTCGCCCATATCAGGGCGCAGGGTATCACCGACATGCGTAGGCCGGATTGCAAGTACCAGCGGTGGGGCGGGGGCCGATCCACGCCTGCAGCAGCAAGCCGTTGTAGAGCCCGCATTTCTCAACGGGTTGCGTCGCGAGGGCGTGGGAAAGGGTGCGGGCGC
>JBHHYG010000347.1:0-3888 GCA_046757445.1 Acidobacteriota bacterium | reverse complement strand
CGATAAAAGGAGCAGATATTTATCTCGCTCAATTAGGGAATCTGTTCTTGAAAGACGGTGTTTGTCAACATAGTTGTCGCCTGAGCCTACGCAGCCTTAGTTAACTCAGGCTGTTCTTTCTCCGGGTTCAACCAGACCTTCTCTGGTAATGCCCAGTTCCTGATGTCACCACTCCAGCGATTTGGATGACGCTCTCTTGCTTGTTTATACAATTCCTCTCGTTCGGCGAGCAGGGTCGTTGCTTCACCCGTGTGAACTTGCTCCGGTGTCGTGAACTTCAAGCCGCTGTGTTTGTGCACCGTGTTGTACCAGTGGCTGAAAGACAGCACCCATTCCCTGGCCTCATCAATGTTGGCAAAGCCATTAACCGGGTAGTCCGGCCGGTATTTGCAGGTCCGGAACAGAGATTCAGCATAGGCATTGTCGTTACTCACCCGGGGCCGGGAGAACGAAGGCGTCACACCCAGTCGGCGTAACGTCTCCAGCATACTGGCGCCTTTCATGGGGCTGCCATTGTCCGCGTGCAGCACCAGCGGTTGTACCGTGATCCCTTCCGCCAGACACCCCTTGTGGATCAACTTCGCGGCCAGCTCACTGCATTCACGCTCATGCACCTCCCAGGCCACGATCTTGCGGCTGTAAAGGTCCAGGATCAGGTAAAGGTAGTAAAACAGGCCCCGGGCCGGTCCCGGTAACCAGGTGTAAGGGTCGGACCGCGGCGCCCTGGCCGGCTTTCGCCGATTGGGTCTCCGCGGCCCGCCTTCCGAACCGGACGTGCGACTCTCACCGCATCCGGCTCTCCATGTGTTCATGCCGGAGTCGCCCAGGGTGTGGGTATTTGTGCGCCTCGGTAACGATAACGAATGATCGAGACCGACTGGGGCTTGAACAAGGAGACTCGTCCATCCGCGATCCGCCAGTTGGGCAGCAAGCGGCGTACGAGTTTCTTCTTGCCGATACCGGGATGCCGTTTCCGAAGCCATCGGAAGACTCGATGCCACGTGAAGTAGCCGAGGTAACCGAAGGTTCGTGCCGACACACCGTATCGGAAGTACTCACACCAACCCCGCAGCAGGCGATTGACCGCCTGCAGCAGGTCTCCGAGCGTACGATGCTTGTCACGGCGGGTCAGCGAGCGGACCTTGACCATCACAGAGGCCAACGCCTTCTTGGACGGATAGGTATATACAGCCTGCTTACCGCCACGACCACGCCAACGGCGGCGTTGTATACGCCAACCGAGGAAGTCGAAACCCTCATCGATGTGGCATACCCGCGTCTTCTCGACCGACAGGGATAACCCGATCGGTGCGAGGACTTCCTCCACTTCCTGCCAGAGCGCTTCCGCATCCGCGCGTTGCCCGTGGACCATGACCACGAAGTCGTCCGCATAACGCACGAGCCGCATGGCTGGTACCCCGGCACGGCGAAACTTCGCACGTTGCCACGTCGGTCCAAGCGCTTCCCACTTCCGAGCGAAGTGTTCATCCAGAACCGACAGGGCGATGTTGGCGAGCAGTGGTGAGAGTATGCCGCCTTGAGGCGTGCCGGTGATCGTTTCCCGGGCCTTGCCGTCCTCGGCGAGAACGCCGGCCCTGAGAAACGCGCGAACCAACGCGAGGATCCGTTTGTCTCCGATTCGTCTCGCAATGCGACGCATCAGCGCTACATGCTCGATATGGTCGAAGCACGCCTTGATGTCCGCCTCGAACACCCATTGGTAGTTGCGAGTCGGCGCGGCAAGGAAGCGGATCTCGCTGATCGCATCCTGAGCACGACGATTCGGCCGGAAGCCGTAGGAACACGGCAAGAAGTCGGCCTCGAAGATCGGCTCAAGCACCAGCACCAGGGATGCCTGTACCACCCGGTCGGCAGCGGTCGGTATGCCCAGGCGGCGGACCTTGCCGCCGGACTTGGGGATGGACTTCTCCCGGACCCGGGTCGGTCGGTAGCATCGAGCTTTGAGCAACGCTCTCAGCTCGGCCAGGAATGTTTCCGGAGATTCGATGGAGCTGGGGGCAATCCCATCGACGCCGGCGGCACGCCCGCCCTTGTTGCCTCGGACCCGGTGCCACGCCGTGACGAGGAACGCCGGGTCATGGACGAGGTTGAACAAGTCATCAAAGCAACGACCGGCATCAGCCATTGCCCATCGGTGCAGCTTCATCTGCATCGCGAGTACCCGTGCCCCGGCGGTTTCCCGGTCGGGATACGGTGCGCCGATATTCACCAGCGGCCTCCTCGAGATGGCAGTTTGCTGCGAACACACTGGAGCCCTTCGCCATGTACGCGGCTTTCCCGCGCCCGGACTACTACGGCTCCTCCGCCCCATATCGACAGCATCGGCGGGCAACGCGCCTTCCCTTCGCCGCGAGCGACGGTCGGGGCTGTCGGTATGGTTCCCACGTTCACTTTCTGCCGCTCACCCGGTGAGGTGCCCCGCTATGCCCCTGCAGCTTCGCTGACGCTACGCCGCAGCCTTTCACGACAGCCTCCCGGCCGGCGACATACGAACCGGCGAGGGAGTTCACCACGGCCAAGCCGTGGCTGCGCGCTGCAACCCAGCCCCTATCCGTCAGGTTAGAGCTGGTGGTGCTCTCTTGAGAGGCTTTATGCCACGGGTTCACTCTCGTTACACCTTCCTGGTTTGCTCGCCGGACCCACACCATCTAACGGTACTGGTATGTCCCGGCTTTGTCAGGGCTGCTTGCCACCCTCGCTGTCGTTCCCCAACTCGGGCTGCCCTCAGCTTGTCCCCGGCTGCTGCGACAGCCGAGTCGCGACGGTCTCTCACCGTCACGCGGTCAGAAAGCGCCTCGTGGCGCTCGATGTCCCAACACCACACCTGATTGGGACCACTGGCACAGTGGGTGCTCAAGGGCTTGCTCTGGGGTGCAGCACTACGGCCGCGATGGTGTTGCTGCGATGCCTCCCGCAATACCCGGTAGAAGCTTGATTCCGAGGCCAGATAACACCCCTCATCCGCCAGGCTGGGGACAATCTGGCTCGGTGGCAGACTGCGAAAGGCCGGACTGTTACTCACATCCAGGATGGCCTGCTTCTCCTCAGCACTGAGTTTGTTGGCCGGTGTCGGTCGCTCTGCTCCAGGACGCCCGTCACCTGAAACCGTGCCTTCCCGGGTCCAGCGCTGGTAGGTACGAGGACTGAGCTCCAGAATGGCGCAGGCCTTGTGCTGCCGCGCCCCGGCCGCTACCGCCTCGTCGATCAACGTCACCGCTTGTTGGCGATCAGACGCCTTGATCATTCGTCCTCGCCGTCCCCCCAGATTGCCTGGGCTTTTTTTTGGAGCACCAACAGCGCCGCCGCTTCGGCTAGCGCCTTGTCCTTACGACGCAGTTCACCTTCCAGTTTCTTGATCTGCTTACGGGCTTGCTTCGTTTGCTCTCGCTGGGCTTTGGCCTGAGCGACACTATCAGCGTTCGCTTCCAGGCACGCTTCCCGCCAGGCCTCAACCTGCTCAACATACAAGCCCTTCTCCCGGCAGTATTTACCCAACTCGGCCTCATTCAATGAAGCGGTTTCCAGGACAATGGCAAACTTGTCCGCTGACGACCACTTCTCCGGATTCTTTCCATCCCCTGGCACGGCAATCCCCTTGATTCTGGCTTGTTTGCGCCAAGTGTACAGCGTCACATCCGAGATACCAGTCTCCTCTGATAACCGGGGGATCGGGATATTGTGCGGCGGCATCATCTTCTGGATCACCGCTTCTTTTCGCTCTGGTGAATACTGTCTCATCTTCTCCTCTCTATCGCCCTCTGACTTTGTTTATAATAACTCAACAGAGGCGACAACTATCCTGACACAGGGGGAGATCATGTCAGCGAAGCTATCCAGGTTTCGATATCCGGAGGCGCGGTTTTTAAC
>JBHHYG010000346.1:0-3888 GCA_046757445.1 Acidobacteriota bacterium | reverse complement strand
TCGTGGCCGCAGGCTTCGTCAAGCAGATCGAGGTTCGCGACGGCTCCGTGCGGATCGGCTTCGAGGCTCGTACCCGCCGAACGGACAAGGTCGCGACCATGGAGGAGCGGATCCGGCAGGTCGTCTCCTCGCTCCCCGGCGTGGAGCGCGTCGAGATTCGTCGCCTCGAACCCACGATCGATCCGGTGCTCTCCAAAGGCGGTCACCAGACGCCGCTTCAGGCAGAGATTGGCGCCGATGGAGGAACCCCCGAGCCGGACCCGATGCTCGGCGTTCTCGCTTCGGGCGACGCGACCGGGCCGCGCTGGGACGGAAAGCGCCCGGGCCGCGGGCGGCCCGCTTCCACTGCCTATGAGGGGGTGCTACCCGTGCACCAGTGGGATATCGACCCCGCTGATCCGAGTGCGAAGCCGGGAGAAGCTCATGTCACCCTGGACGACTGGGAGTACCGGATGTGGTGGCAGGTCCACCCGGCCGACCTCGTCTACGTGTCTATCCAAGCCGTTATGGACGACACTGTGTCTCATGGCTCCAAGGCGCGCTCCCATCCGGTAGGGCGCGCCGTAGCGGTCAACCTGGTCTACGACCCGAGGCGCTCTGCCATCGTCGCGATCTACGGGACGGCCAATGACTTCCGGCCCTTCGTCGAGGCCTTCCGGAAGGGTTTCGGCCTGCTCGATTCCACCCCCCCAGCGGATTCCGAAGAGGAGTGACATCATGGCATCTTCCGCCTCCCGTTGGTTCCGCGTTGCCGATGAGCCCCGGGACTGGGAGGAGTTCTACCGCGATCGCTGGTCCTACGATCGCTCGGTCCGCTCGAGCCACAGCGTCAACTGCTCCGGCTCCTGCTCGTGGGAGGTATTCGTCAAGGACGGCCTGATCTGCTGGGAGCTCCAGAAGACCGACTGGCCGCAGATCAGATCGGATACGCCGAGCTACGAGCCGCGCGGCTGTCAGCGCGGGATCTCGGCCTCCTGGTACCCCTACAGTCCGGTGCGCCCGAAGTACCCCTACGTGCGCGGTGTCCTGCTCGAGATGTACCGCGAGGAGCGCGCCTCGGGGAAAGATCCTGTAGCGGCTTATGCGGCGATCGTCGAGGACCCCGAGCGCAAGAAGCGCTACCAGCGGGCCCGGGGCAAGGCCGGCTGGCGGCGCGTCGACTGGGAGGAGTCGACCGAGCTCATCGCGGCCTCCTTGGTCCATACTATCCAGGAGTACGGTCCCGATCACGTGGCCTCATTCTCGCCGATTCCGGCGATGAGCATGGTCAGCTTCAGTGCGGGTCAGCGCCTCTGCAACCTGCTCGGCGGTACCATGCTCAGCTTCTACGAGTGGTACCACGACCTGCCGCACATCATGCCGATGATGTGGGGGGACCAGACCGACGTCGCCGAGTCGGCCGACTGGTACCAGAGCACCTACTGGGTAGTGATCGGCTCGAACCTGCCCATGACCCGGACGCCGGACGCCCACTTCGCCTCAGAGAACAAATTCAACGGTGCCAAGATCGTCAACCTTTCCTCCAACTATTCCGACGTCACCAAGTTTGCCGACCTCTGGGTTCCGCTGCGCCCGGGGACCGACGCCGCGTTCCTGCTCGCCTGCATCCACGTAATCCTCCAGGAGTTCCACGTCGACAACCCGGATCCCTACTTCATCGACTACACGAAGCAATACACCAATCTCCCCTTCCTGGTGATGCTCGAGCCCGACGAGGAAGGCCGCTACCTGCCGGGACGCTTCCTGCGCATCAGCGACATCGACGGCTACGAGGATGAAGAGAATGCCGACTGGAAGCTCTTGATGCTGGATGCGGCCACCGGCAAGCCCCGGATGCCTGGAGGATCGCTGGGCTTCCGCTGGGAGAAGGAGCGTCGGGGCCGCTGGAACAACAAGCTCGAGGACGCCGATACCGGAGAGGCCTTCGACCCGGTCCTGACTCTCGAGGACCGCAGCTCGGAGGAGTCCTCGGTGTGCTTCGCCGATTTCACCGAGACCTTCGACGTGCACTTCGGCAACACGCCGGGCAAGGGCCGCTCCGCTCGCGCGCTGACCCGCGGCGTCCCATCGATGGAGCTGCGGCTGGCCGACGGGTCGACAGCGCGGGTGACCACCGCCTACGACCTGCTGCTCGGGCAGATCGGTATCCGCCGCGGCCTGTCCGGGGACTATCCGGCGAGCTACGAGGATGCCAGCGCGCCCTATACCCCCGCCTGGCAGGAAGCCCAGACGGGTGTTGGCCCCGAGCTGGCGATCCGCGTCGGCCGAGAGTTCGCGGAGAACGCCAGCAAGACCCGGGGCAAGTCCATGTTCATCACCGGCTCTGGGGTGCTGCACTGGTACCACGGCGGGACGCTAACCTACCGCGCCGAGGCAGTCATGGGAATCCTCTGCGGCTGCATGGGGCGCAACGGCGGGGGCTTCAACCACTACGTGGGCACCGAGAAGATCCGCCCCTTTGCGGCCATCGGTACGCTCGGCGGAGCGGCCGACTGGACCGGTCCGGTGCGGATGCAGAACTCCACCTCCTACTGGTACTTTCATACCGATCAGTGGCGCTACGACGCCATGCTGCTCGATCCGATCTTTGCACCGTGGGCCAAGGTGCTTCCAGAAAAGAAGCACGCCGCCGACATGAACATGCTGGCGGTGCGCCTGGGCTGGCTGCCCTTCTATCCGCAATTCGACCGGGAGAATCCGATCGAGGTGCTCAAGCGGGCGCGGGCCGAGGGTGCCGACACCGACGAGAAGGTATCGCAGTGGTTCGCCGACAAGCTGAAGAGTGCTGCGCTCGACTTCTCGCTCAAGAACGTCGATGCCCCGAAGAACCATCCGAAGGTAATGTGGGTCTACCGCGGAAACCTGATCGGAACCAGCATGCGCGGGCATATGTACGCGCTCAAGCACCTGCTCGGAACCCATCACAATGTTCTCGGCGAGGACCGGGCCGATGGCATGGTCGAGGAGATCGAGTGGGGGGAGGCCGGCGGCCCCGAGGGCAAGCTCGACCTGCTGATCAACGTCAACCTGCGCATGGATTCGTCCGCCAACTACGCCGACATTGTTCTGCCCACCGCGCACTGGTACGAGAAGTACGACCTCACCTGCTCGGATCTCCACTCCTTCCTCCATCCCTTCACGCCGGCCCATGACCCGCCCTGGGAGGCACGACACGACTGGGATGCCTTCAAGGCCATCGCCGAGAAGTTCAGCGAGCTCGCCGCGACCCATCTCCCCGATGTGGTCGAGGACCTGGTGATGACGCCGATCAATACCGACATGCCCGAGGAGCTCGCGCAGCCCATGGGCGAGGTCAGGGACTGGCGGAAGGGCGAGGTAGAGCTGATCCCGGGCAAGACGGCGCCCAAGGTCAACGTCGTGCGTCGCGAGTACGCGAAGACCTATGACATGTACACGTCGCTGGGGCCGAATGTCACCAAGCCTGGAGGCTACGGCTGCAAGGGCATCAAGTGCAGCTTGGACGACATCTACGAGCAGCTCAAGGAGAGCTGGCTGGTCGGAGAGAAAGACGGGCGACCCTCGATGGAGAGCGCCCGCCAGGTGGCCGAGATTATTCTGCGCATCTCCCCCGAGAGCGACGGTGAGGTCTCACACCGGCTGTTCAAGCAGCTGGAGGAGCAGACCGGTCTGGATCTCTGTCACCTCGTCGAGGGCGATCGGGAGATTCACCACGACTACAACGATCTGATCTCCCAGCCGCGGCGCAGTCTGACCTCACCGCACTGGTCGGCGATCGAATCGCCCGGGCGCACCTACGCGCCGTGGACCATGAACATCGAGACCCGCAAGCCGTGGCACACGCTCACCGGTCGACAGGAGATCTACTTCGACCACCGCGGCTACCGCGAACTCGGCGAGGCGCTCCCC
>JBHHYG010000345.1:0-3891 GCA_046757445.1 Acidobacteriota bacterium | reverse complement strand
GGTCACCTCTCCGCTGCGCTCGCCCGTCCCCCAATGGTAGAAGTCGCCGTACCGGCTGATCGGGTAAGGAAGCCCGAATTGCCTGCCGAACACCGCGACGGCGCCCGTACGGCCGTAGTTGATCCCCAGAATCGCGGCACCAGTTTGCTCGTTGGGAGGCAGCGCCCGGAATACCGACGCCACGGTTTCGACCAGCTCCTGCCAGCCCGTCATGTCGGCGAAGTCCTGAGGAAGCGGAAGCGTCCCCCCGTAGTTGGTCCGCGTCGTCTGCGTGACTCCGAGGGCGGCGGCGTAACGCGCCATGACTTCCGGGGGAAGGACTGGCACTCCCATCGGGACCAACGCCAAACCTCCAAGGATGAGGAGAACGAGGGCTCCCCAGAA
Organism: Acidobacteriota bacterium; assembly: GCA_046757445.1. GTDB lineage: Bacteria > Acidobacteriota > UBA890 > UBA890 > UBA890 > JBHHYG01. The sequence goes on along the minus strand of JBHHYG010000345.1, from coordinate 3,507 downwards.
CACCGGGATCTTACCGCGCTTTTCGAACCAGACAGGGACGAAGGTCGCAGCAGCGGCGATGAGCAGGGTTTGCACGGGGCCAAAGTAGTAAGCCTTGCCGCCGGTGAGCAGGAGGAGCAGGAAGACGGTGAGCGCCAGCAACCCCAGAGGACGGAAGCGCCGAAGCGTTGGTACGGCGAGAAGGGCTATCAAGCCGATCAGCCAGAGCGGGGCTCCGGGCCCGAGATTGAGAAACTGCTCCACCAGGAAGTCGAAGCGGTCGAAGTGGCCGAGCTGAGTGGCATGGAGTGCTTGCGCCTGCGCCACGAACGGCCAGCCCCAGACGATTTGCCCTGTCAGACTTGGCAGAACGAGGATCCCTGCCAGGGCTGCCCCGAGCCAGGGCCAGCGGGTCCGGACATCGAATCGGAGTGGAGAGAGGGCAATCGCAGCGAGTAGTCCCACCCCCAGGAAAACGACGCTGAATTTGGTCAGGGCGCTTGCCCCGACCGCCGCTCCAAGGACCAACCACCAGCGCCGGTCCCGTCCAGCGAGCAGCTTGGCCAGGGCCAATACAGCCACGCTCCACCAGACTTGTTCGAATACGACGGGCTGAAAGAGCGTACCGGCCCGGAGAAAGAGTGGCGCGACCAGGACCGCGAGCGCGGCGAACAGCTGAGCCCGCCGCCCACCACCCAACTCCCGGCAGATGAGCGCCGTGAGAATCGGTAGTGTGGCACCGGCCAGGGCCGGCAACAGCCGGATCGCGGTGAGGAGATCCAGCGGTAGCGCGCGGGCCGCTTGGGCGAGGACGGCGATCATGGGCGGGAACTGCATCCGGACCAGATCGAGGTGGTCGCCCATCGCAAGGTAGAGGAGCTCGTCGCGATGGAAGCCGTATCCGGGGTGTGGCAGGAGATGCAGGCCGAGCGAGACCAGAGCCATGAGCCAAACCTCGGCCCCAAGGGGAGTACGGGAGTCCTCCCGCTGGGCTTCCATTGAGGCTAGCCCCGCTCGGATCTCATGGCCCCGGTGCGTCACGTAAAGTGGGCGGTCATGTGCATGCGCCGTCTAACGGATTCGGGTTTCTGCTGGCCCTGCTATCGGGTTCCAATAGCGCTCTTGAGCGCGTGCAGCGTTGCTTGAGCTTCGGCGCGAAGGCGAGCGTCCAGGGCCGTAGATGCCGCCCCACGCAGAAGAGCGGCGTCGGCGTCGAGCAGGGAAGATTCGATCCCTCTCGCCAGGGCCACCCCTCCAACAATCCTGGGATTCAGCAGCCAGACGTGATCGAGGACAGCAGCGCGATACGCTTGATCGACCTCTTCCACATCCTCAACGACATTGTAGTAATCCAGAATTCGACTTCGGAGCCGAGGGTCTCGAATCAATCGCAGCGTGCCGGTGCTCGTGAGGTCCTCGATCGCGGCGGTATTGCCGTCGAAAGTCTGGTAGCTACCTACAAGCACGACGGCCTGAACGAACGCAACCGAGTCGCCTATAGGTTGATCAGCCTGCAGGAATGCACTCAGGTATTCGCGAGCCCTCCGCTGCCGTTCGATGAAGGGGAGGCGGCGAGCATCGAGTTGAGCCAGATCCTCGACGACGTCACGGCGCACGGCCTCGAGGACAGACAGCCTCGTGTGCCGTTCGCGAAGCCGGTCCATGGCAGAGTCGGCGGCAAGGGCGACCAACACGCCCAGGACCACGATGACGAACTCTGCCGACACACTCCGCAACCTCTTCGTCACAGGGTCCTACTCCTCCCACTCGGGACTGGGCGAGCTAACGGATCCGGCATCTCCCTCGATGAGGCTCATACGTAGATCTCGCCCTGGAGGTACTCAAGCACTCGGCCGGCGATCTTGATCCGCTTGCCTTGGCTCTCGCAGAAGAACTCACCTTCTCTTCTTGAGAGCTGTAGCGCGTGAAGCTTGCTCTTGCCCAGGCGATCGCTCCAGTAGGGAACGAGGGTGCAGTGCGAGGAACCCGTCGCAGGATCCTCGGCGATACCAGCGCCCGGGGCAAAGAATCGAGATACGAAGTCACATTTCTGGCCGGGGGCGGAAGCGATGACAGCGAATGTGTCGAGCTTCGCGACCGCCGCAAAATCTGGGCGGAGTTTCTCCACGTCTGCCTGGCTATCGAAGACCGCGAGAAGATCGCGAGACTGATGCAATTCCGAAGGGCTCGCTCCCAAGGCCTTTGCAACTGATGCGTCGCACTCGATCTCGGTGGGAGGTCGCGCCGGGAAATCCATCGCCAGGAGGTCCTGTTGGCGCGTAACAGCCAAAGTGCCGCCTTGGTATCGAAAGACGATCTCGGATTCCGTGGTGTACCCGTGGTTGAACATGACATGGGCACTCGCGAGGGTCGCATGGCCACAGAGATCCATCTCAACCTCCGGGGTAAACCAGCGAAGATCGAAAGCATGCTTCCCCGGAACCACGAACGCAGTCTCCGCTAGGTTGTTCTCCTGAGCGATCGATTGCAGAGTTTCATCCGGGAGCCACTTGGGCAGAACCACCACAGCGGCCGGATTCCCGCCGAACTGGCGGCTTGCGAAGGCATCGAGCTGGAAGATCGGTAGCTTCATCGCGTACCTCGTGAGGCGGCCAAACGGCTTGCCGATCAGCGGCGACCGAAGGCCATCCGTTGCATCGCCTTGTCAGCCACCAAGCATGCGCCATCGACGCACCTCCGGCTGTGATCACTCTACACTTTCCAGCCCGTCGACGCGCATGACCCATGGAGCCGGCTCGCCGGTCGTCCATGCAGCATCCGGGCAAGCCTTGATGGCGCCGTCCAGTGAATCGATGGCGGCGCCGAATTGCTGGTGAATGGCGTCTCGCATACCTCGCAGGAAAAGGATGCTATCCCCTCTGGCCACGCAGGTGGCTAACGGATTTGTGCTTCAGCTGCGGCCCGGTGCAGTCGACCACCCCTCGTCCACGTCCCTCTTGCGCTCCGGAAGAGGAGTCCAGATACGCTTGTTAGCTGCCAGCCTGAGCCGCATCACATCGAGACCAGTTTGATCGTGAACCTTCTCCTGAATCAACTCGAAGCCGTAGCTCGCGTAGAACGCTCGACCGATCGCGTTCTCTGTGAACACTTCGACTTCGAGTTCCTGGCGCAAGTCGCGTGCGTGATCCATCAGGGCTCGCCCTATCCCGGCTCGGTGAAATCTCGGGTCTACGAAAATCGCGCCGACTTCATTTCCCAGTAAAGCGATGAAGCCGAGGACGGACCCGTCCGATTCCCAGACCCAGGTCTCCGCATTGGGAAGGTGCACGTTGACGATGTTGTGATATTCCCCCGCCAGGAACTCAGCACTCAAGAACGGATGGGCCACGGCCGAAGCTGCTGCCCAAACCTTCACGACATCATCAAGGTCCGCTGGCCGGTACCGCCGAATCACAGTCGCCTCCGAGGTTCACTGCGCAGCTGACGCGACGGGGCCCACCTGCGGGCCGTGGAGCGGCACGTCAGGTACCGCGCCTTGTCAGCGACTCTGTGTGCGAACTCGGCCTC
>JBHHYG010000344.1:0-3893 GCA_046757445.1 Acidobacteriota bacterium | reverse complement strand
GGCAAGACGTAGGCCTATCGGAAGCAGAGGGGCACATTTAAAACAAGGCTGCGCCTTCCTCAGCCTCCTACTTGTCAGATATAGCCGAAGGACAGCTTCATCGAGCTGGACTGAAGGCCCTATCCCTCCGCCGAGGAAATGCTAGGCTTCGGGTGCATTCTGTAGCGGCGGCCGCGCTGCCCGATGGGTTGCGCAGAATGCAGCTAGCCAGGTGGACGAGCGCCAGTGGTTCAAAGCGGGGAGACCTATCAGATGTGTAAACAGACTTTCGCGGGTTGCCGGATGATAGCCAACGCAATTACGGATGGCGCGATGATCGACCGAACGCGAGTATCTTGCGGCAGCTTGTCTAGGTACACTGAATCGGACGCGATGAGATGGCAAGCTCCAGGCATGCTGCCCTATGCTAAACTCACCGGTCGGGAGAGGAGTGTGGATCCAGAGACTGTTGAGAAGAAATACCCCGAAGCCACGGAAGTCAGGCTTATCGTTGTCCTGGCCGCTCTTGGCATTCTCGGAGCGCTCGGCGTGGCATGGCAATGGACTCCTCTGCGTGCTTGGGTCGATATGGGTGAACTCCTTGGTGAACTGAGAGCGCTTGGGCATAGCCCGGTCGCAGTCGTCCTCATCCTCGCCGCATACCCCCTCGGCGGGCTGATGATGCTCCCTACGATCCCCCTCATCCTCCTGACCGTTGCCATGTTCGGCCCGCTTCTAGGTTTGGTATACGCAATGCTAGGCTGTTTGTTGAGTGCATCGATTTCGTATGCGTTGGGGCAGGCCCTCGGGCAACAGACGTTGGTGCGACTCGCGGGCCGCCACCTGAATCGTGTGACACGCCTTCTGGCCGGCCGCGAGGTATTGGCGGTTGCCGCGGTCAATTGGTCTCAGATCGTAAGCCTCACGCTGATTGGCTTGGCTGCCGGGACTCTTCGAATTCGCTTTCCACACTACATACTGGGAATCCTGATTGGAACGGCGCCAGGAATTGTCCTGCTCACACTGTTCGAAAACCAGCTCGAAAGGGCGATCCTCGATCCAAGCCTCGCGAACATCGGTGTCTTGGCCCTAATCGTGGCTCTCATGCTTGCCGGAGGTTTTTGGAGTGCAGGCAAGTTGACTAAGCGTTTGCGCTCCGTGGGGCCAAGAGAAGGACGCCAGGATGCGGTGCAGTGATCTTCCTATCGGGTGTCCTGCTTAGGCTTATACAGCGGCTCAACGACTATCTTGAAAGGAAGGATGTCAACACTGGAAACTGGCGGCCCCCCCTGGTTGCTGCTCTTCGCTGCTGGCCGTTGAGCCACATATCTGTTGACGGGGGTGTTCATTGGTTTTGGACTGACCCCCGAAGAACTGCTCTCTGCGAAGACCGCCGTTTCATGGAATACGGCATATGCTCCGTAAGAGAACCCTGGTTGGATCAGGGCACCGGGCTCCCTTTCGGAGCCTTTTCTGGTTGGGTAATGTAGACCGTGTCACTGGAGGGCGCCATGGTTCTCCTTGATTGTTGAGCAGGTAGAAGAGCGGCTAAGGCATTGGATGGCCCTAGGCCTTGTTTTCCTCTTCCTAGTTGCGATGTTTTTCGCCCTTTTGACCGGTGCAAAACTTCCGTGAGCAAGTTACAACACTCCTTACCACCTGAAGAGGATCCGGTTGCCGCCGTTTGCCAATATCTTTTATGAGGTAGCCGCCCTGTTGCTGATCGCCGCGGTCGTCGGGGCCCTGGCGGCGGGATTGCGCCAGCCGCTGATCGTCGCCTTCATCGCCGTGGGAATCCTGACCGGTCCCGCCGGATTGAATTGGGTGCACTCGGCAGACCAGGTGGACCTGCTGGCGAAGATGGGCGTCACCCTCTTGTTGTTCGTCGTGGGCCTCAAGCTTGACCTGCATCTGATCCGCTCGATGGGCCGCGTGGCGCTGGCCACCGGCTTGGGGCAGGTGGTCTTTACCTCGATCGTCGGCTATGGCATCGCGCTGGCGTTGGGTCTGCCGGCGGTGGCGGCTCTCTATGTGGCGGTGGCGCTCACCTTCTCCAGTACGATCATCATCGTCAAATTGCTGTCCGACAAGCGCGAGATCGACGCGTTGCATGGGCGTATCGCCGTAGGATTTCTGATCGTGCAGGATGTTGTGGTGGTGCTGGTCATGATCGGGCTCTCCGCACTGGGTGCAGGCAGCCAAGCCAGCAGTCTCGGACATGAGGCACTCACGGTTGTGCTCAAAGGCACAGCCGTTCTTAGCGTCCTTGGGTTCCTCATGCGCTACGCCCTGCCGCCTCTGCTGCATCGCTTAGCCCGCTCGCCGGAGCTGATGATGCTGTTTGCCGTCGCCTGGGGAGTGGCGCTCGCAGCCGTGGGCGAGGCTCTGGGATTCAGCAAGGAGGTCGGTGGGTTCCTCGCCGGCGTGTCCCTGGCCTCGACTCCGTACCGAGAGGCCATCGGATCACGTCTGGTAAGCCTCCGCGACTTCCTGCTGTTGTTTTTCTTTCTCAGTCTTGGGGCCCAACTGGACATGGGGCACCTCGGCATCCAGGTCGGGCCGGCCATCCTGCTGTCGCTGTTCGTGTTAATTGGGAATCCCCTCATCGTGATGATCATTATGGGGGTCATGGGCTACCGCGCACGGACCGGATTCCTGGCTGGTCTCACCGTTGCCCAGATCAGCGAGTTCTCGTTGATCCTCGGTGCCCTTGGGGTGAGCCTTGGCCACATCAATGATCAGGTGATGGGCCTGATCACGCTTGTCGGGCTGGTCACCATCGGCCTGTCCACGTACATGATCTTGTATTCCCATCCCTTATATGAACGGCTAGCCTCGTGGTTGCGGGTCTTCGAGCGCAGCGTTCCTCATCGGGAACAGGCCGAAGATGAGGCACGCGGGCCCGCGCTCAACCCGGACGTTATTGTGTTCGGCTTAGGGCGTTACGGCAGTCGCGTGGCCGCAGGTCTGCGCGAAGAGGGCTATGCTGTGCTGGGAGTGGATTTTGACCCCGAAGTGGTGGCACAGTGGCATGCCCAAGGGTGGCCTGCTCATTACGGAGACGCCGAAGATCCAGAGTTGCCCGCCGCACTGCGTCTGAGCCGAGCCCGCTGGATCGTGAGCGCGATTCCAGATTCCCAGACTAACCTGACGCTGTTGCAGGCGCTCCGTGCCCATGGCTATGTCGGACGGCTGGCTCTGACCGCTCACACGATTCGCGAGGCCGACCTCTTGAAACGATCCGGTGCCGATGTCGTGCTCCTTCCGTTCGCGGACGCGGCTGAACGCGCCGTAGAACTGCTCACCCCTCTCCGGCATTCAGTATCGGAGTCCAGTGAGTAAGCATGAACACAGACAAGAGCGCTTCATGGCGATGACGCGATGACAGCGAGAAGAGAGCGTGTGAGAAGGAGAACCCTCTTGTGAGTTCGCGTAAAGTGGAACGCGAATTCATCCTCCTAGCGACCGACTTCTCGGTGCCTGCACAGCGAGCTTACCTCTACGCGCTGAAATTAGCCTCCGTCTTCAAGGCCCGTTTAGTGATCCTCACGGTCCTGAAGGCAGTTCCGTGGGCGGGACGTAGCCAGCATCTCCATTCGCGGCAGACGGGGGCCTTGCTCGAGTTGGGGAAACTGGCCCGACTCGCGGAGGAGGCCGGCCGCAGCCCGACGCCGATGTTGGTTCTCGGAAGCCCGTCGGCCCGCATTTCGGAAATTGCCGATGAAGTTAGGGCGGCTCTCATTGTGATGGGCACTCATGGCCGGAGAGCCTGGGAGCGCCTGCAGCTTGGCAGCACTGCAGAGGAGGTGGTGCGGGAAGCCCCCAGTCCGGTGCTCACGGTGTGCGGGATCAAAGCGAACCGGACTCGCGTGATTCACATCCCGATTGTGCTGAGGAGGTTGCTGGTCCCTCTT
>JBHHYG010000343.1:0-3905 GCA_046757445.1 Acidobacteriota bacterium | reverse complement strand
TTCTTGGCCTTGCGCTTGGCCTTCTTCTTGGTCTTGCGCTTGGCCTTCTTCTTGGCCTTGCGCTTGGCCTTCTTCTTGGTCTTGCGCTTAGCCTTCTTCCTCACGACCTTTTTCTTGGTCGTCCTCTTCTTCTTGCCACCCCTCTTAGCCACCCAGCATCCCCCCTTTCTTATGGAATCTGGTCACGTAGAAAGATGGACCGCGAAAATTATGAAGATGCAGGCGCGAATTGTAAAGAAGTAATTGCAATTTTTTCTTACTCGTCATTCCTTCCATTCCACAGCAACAAACGAGACACAACCAAAATTCAAGGCTGTCCTCTGCAGTGAAACAAGTAAATCACATGAACGCACGGCCCGATGATCGTGGTGATGGATCAGCAGAGCATTGAACATGCTCCACCTGCCACGTCGATTGTCTCAACCCGTTTTGACGCAACCGGTGAAGCAAACGGCGCGCTTTGATTCTTTACCTGATTCGAGGATCTCTTACGCTCCGCCCCAAGAGAACCCGCTCGAATAGGCCCAGCAGCGCCCGCTCATCACCGCTCTGCGCGAGCCAGAACGGGCCGTACGCACCACTTCGGAGTTTCGGTGCGTTCGTGCAATGGTGATCAACGCGTCGATTGCCACCTCATCGTCGCTCTGGCTGAGTGCAAATACCGCCTGCTTGCGAACCTCCCGCGACTCCCCCGCGGCCAGTGCAGCCGTGGCAACGCCGATGGCGTTCTTGCTATCGTGCAGGGCCACCGCCATCAACAACTTCTTGCGTACGTTCGTAGTCAGATTCGAGGCACCACTGTCACGAAGGCAGCTTCTACCGGGAAGGAAAGGGGTGAACGCTCGCCAAACTCCGATTGTGGCAAAGCTACCTGCAAGCTGGTTGCCAAGAAAACGAGAGCAGCGACTAGAGCGCGATTCGAGTTCATCGCCCATCGCTCGGCTGACGATCGGGCTGGATACCGATGATGTCGAGTAGGGCCTGACGGGCTTTAGGATTATCGGTTTGCCCGAGCCAGAATACGGCACTCTTGCGCATTTCCGGATCGTCATCACTCTTGGCGATGGCGATCAGCTTGTCGAGGGCAGTATCGTTGTCCATCTGTGCGAAGGCGAAGGCCAGCTGGTAGATGCGCCGCCGGTGGCGGGCATGGAGCGTACGGAGGGCTCGTATGTCACCCTGTCGTAGACGCTCCATCGCTTCTCCATCGCTCATCCTTCTGCTTTGTCTCCGCCGCCGTTGGTCTTGGCTATCCATTAGATGATCGACTGGGGTTCTGGTTTACCTCCACCAGCCCGCATTTCTCATCGCGGCCCTTGCGCCCGCGCAGCCGCGAACCGTTGAGAAATGCGGGCTAGCCAACTCCCCGTGCCGGCAAGGAAGATGCGGCGTAGCAATTCCAACTGTCGCCATATAGTGTGACAATTGTCACGATCAGGAGACACTATTCCTGAGCCCCCACGCCTGCATGATGCTCTCCCTACAGATAGACAGACAACGGAACCAGCCGGCTGGCGAGCAGATCAAGGACCGAGTGCGCTACGCCTTCGCCACCGGGCAACTCCGTCCGGGTGACGCGCTGCCCTCGGTGCGAGATGTAGCAGCGGACACCGGCGTCAGCCGCAATACCGTACACCGCGCCTACCGAGCCCTAGAGGAAGAGGGAACCGTGGTCTGCTGGCAGGGCAAGGGCGCCTTTATCGTCGAACGCGCTGTCCCATCCGACGCTGGAACCATGGAGCGGGCCAACAGCCAGGCCGATCGTTTGCTACGAGCGCTGAACCTGGCCGGCGTTCATCCTCTCTCCTTCGCCCGCTTCTGTGTGCATCGCTTTCAGGACTTCGATCACCGCCATCCGAGGATCGCGGTCGTCGAGCTCGGTGTCGCCAACACGGCTCGCCTTGCGGCAGAAGTGCGACGCCGTTGGGGCGTGGCAGTGGAAGAGTTGAGTCTCGAGGCGCTCCGAGATCGGAGCAAGCGGCTGACAACGAGCCTCAGTTACTTGTTGACCAACTACGTTCTGGTCAGGGAGGTGAGGAAGCTAGCCCCAGACGGTACCGAAGTACTGCCCCTGGCGGTTCGGTTGCACCTGTCGGTACAGCGGGCGCTGCGGGAGATCGACGAGGACGCCTTGGTGGCCGTCTACCTCGAGAAGCTCGAATGGCGTCTCGCCGCCCCCTTCTACCGACGGCGAATAGAGGAGATTCTCGGTGACCGTCATGGTAGACTTGATCTCGTCCACGCCGAAAATGCCGCCGAGGTGTTGGCTACCAGCGAAAGGCTGCAGCCGGCCCTTGCTTTTCTTGGTGACCGTCTCTCCAGCCGAATACCAAGATTTGAAGACCACGGGCTACGGCGACTGGCGATCTCGGTCGATATCACAGCTCTCCACACGATCTGCCACAAGGCGGGCGTCCTCATCCCCAGCGGCTAGGAGCTTCTAGGAGTCCGCTGCAGGAGGTTTGCCCGGGTGCGGATCCCCCGTTGTGCCGGACAGCAGCTCCATCCATTCGCAATGTTCCTGGCCCTTTGGTGAAACCCTTTGAGCGTCTTGACGTAACTAACAACGTAGGGGGACTTACAACGGTGTGAAGATGCTTGGCCCTCCAAGCCCGCGCATGAGACTGATGACGAGAATCCTCAGCATTCCTGCACTTTTGGCCGGTCTGGTGGCTTTGGCCGCCCCGGTATTGCTCGCCACCGGCTGTGGCCCGGCGGATCATCCGGCAACCGCCAACGGCACTGGCGAAGTCCATGAGGCAGGTCCACAGGAGCAGCCTCTCCCAGTGGTTGCAGTGGAGGTCGATGAGGGTCCTATCAGCTCCTCGATCACCGCCTCCGGCAACCTCGAGGCCATCGAGATCGTGGACATCCTGGCCAAGGTGCCCGGACAGATCGAGCAGCTCTTGGTCGAAGAAGGAACCGAGGTGGCCGCCGACGATACCCTGATGCAGCTCGACCCCACCGAGTACCGGCTGGCTGCCGACCGAGCCGAAGCGGAGGTCGACAAGCGTCGCGACGATCTCGGACGCTATGATCGCATGCTGGCAGAGGGCGTACTGGCTCAAAGTGACTACGACCAAGCTCGCTACGAGCTACGACAGGCGGAGCTGGCTCTCGAGCAAGCGAGGGTCGATTTGCGCTATACGTCGGTCCAGGCTCCCATTGCCGGGATCGTCAGCAGCCGCAATGTTCACCTCGGCGCGAGGGTCACCGCCAACCAGCACCTCTTCACCGTCGTCAACCCTCAACGGCTGTGGGTACAGCTCCACGTGCCAGAGGCAGAGCTACCCGGCCTGAAGCCAGGGCTCAGCGCGACTTTGAGTTCGGACGTCCTGCCAGGTTTCTCTTTCTCCGGCAGCGTCGAGCGCATCAGTCCCGTCGTCGACCCCAACTCGGGTACGGGCAAGGTGACGATTGTAGTTGACTCCGGGGACAGACAATTGCGACCCGGCATGTTCGTCAACGTCCGCATCGTTACCGACAACCGAGAGCGCGCATTGCTCATCCCCAAACGAGCGATCGTTTACCCCGACGAGCAACCGGCGGTTTTCCGAGTAGATGGCAGCGAGGAGGCTCTGACGGTCACACTCGTCTCGATCGTGTTGGGCAACAACAGCGGAGACAGGGTTGAGGTGCGCGAGGGACTCAACGCCGGTGACCGGATCGTCATCCTCGGACAAGAGGGATTGCGCTCCGGCATTGCCATCCGGATCGTCGATAGCGGCAAGCTGGGATTTCCGTTCTCCGGACAGTAGCGCGACTTCAATGCCTTCGGCTCCCCGCCAGCGCAACGCCGTCGACGCGGGCAACTCCGCGCCCGCAGCAGGAGGACGATGAGCAATGCAGGCTAGCCTGCATATCTCAACGGCGGTCGTCGCGAGGGGGTGGAGAGGCGCGCGGCT
>JBHHYG010000342.1:0-3922 GCA_046757445.1 Acidobacteriota bacterium | reverse complement strand
GCGCGCCCTTTGCCGCGCCCGCAGCAGCAAACCGTTGAGATATGCGGGCTAGCTGGGCTCGGCCTCGTCGCCGCTGCTGAGCTCCACCGTCACGTCGGCGAGCGGGTCAGCGCCATCGGCTGGTTCGTCAGCGCCAAGGCGGTCAGCGCCCGCAGCGGCGAGCCCATGGAGTTCGCCTCCTTCGAGGACACCACGGCGCTCTACGAGACGACCTTCTTTCCCGGCGCCTACCGGCGCTTCTGCCACCTGCTGGACCGCAGCGGGCCGCTGCTGCTTCGGGGACGGGTGGAGGAAAGCTACGGGGCGGTCACCCTGACGGTGGAGTCGGCCAGCAGGCTGACGCTGCCGGCACCAACGAGCGAGCGGACGCTGCCGGAGACGCCGTCAGCGCCCGACTACCTGCTCAGCCGCAAGTCCCACCGGCATTCCGGGGCCTCGTAGCGGCGAGTTCGGTAGCGTCTTAGCCCAATCGGCCACTAGAATTGGGTTGCCGAGGTCCCATGCATGAAGAAACTGAAGCGCTGCGCATCCTGTACATCGAGGACACCCCGGTGACCGCCCGGGTCGTACAGCTCAAGCTGCAGAAGGCGGGCTTCGAGGTGGAGCTGGCAGCGGACGGCGGCGAGGGCCTGGCCCGGTGCGCCGAGGAGGACTACGAGGTCGTCCTCCTGGACAAGGAGATGCCCGTGCACGACGGCCTCAAGGTCATTCGCATCCTCTCCACCAAAGAACAACGCCCCTCATCGATCATGGTCACCGCCAGCGGCGACGAGAAGGCCGCGGTGGAAGCGATGAAGCTGGGCGCAGATCAAGCAGTACATCGCCAGCCACTCGGAGGCCGAGTTCAGCCACGGCCTCTGCCCCGATTGCGGCAAGAAGCTCTACCCCGACTACTACACCGAAGAGTAAGGGCGCTTACCCCCCTGTTTGCAGCCTTGTCCCCAAACAGGATATAGATGTAGAATTCTCGGAATTCGATGCAAGAATTCTACGTTTCAAGGTAGAAGAAGCTGCAGCACCCAAAGACCCCCCATGGCCACTGACGCTCCTCCAACTGCACCCGGGAAAGCGATAGGGCGGCGCAGGAGTTTCGGCCTTCGCTCCAGGATGTTGGTCTCTTTCGGCGGCATTTTTCTCCTCGTCTCCGCCGCCGGCATCTGGGTCGACATCTACGGGCTACCCTATACCGGTCTCACGGGTGAGGTCAGCTTCGTCCGGTCCGAGCTGCTAAGGAGCCTGGCGCTGACGGCCGACACCAAGAAGGAGCGGTTGCTCCGCTGGATGGAGGAGCGCGAGGACGATGTCAGAGTGCTTAGCCAGAGCGAGCTCACGAGCTCCTCCGTCGCCGCGTTGTTGGCGGCCTACGAGAGAGAGATCAGGCGTGGTAAGAAGGGCGGCGAGCTGTGGGCGGCGGTGGAGGCATCGGCCGCCTCCCGGCGGCTGACCCTGCAGCTACAGCTGGTCAAGGCCACGTACAGCGTCTACGAGAGGATCCAGGTCGCGGAAGCGACCAGCGGCACCATCATCGCCTCGACCGAGCGCGGCGAGCTCGGAAAGGATCTTTCCCAGCAGCCCGCCTTCGTCCAACCGCTAGCCGAGGGCGGCCTGCATGTGGGCATTGGTCGCGGCGCAGCCAGCGAGGAGTTCTACCTGTCCATCTCCGACAGCATCCCCGCGGCGGCCGGGCCCACGAATGGCCGCCCGGCGGCGGTGCTGATCGCCCGGGTCAAGCCCGACGACATCCTCATCCCCTTGCTCCATACCGGCAAAGATTTGGGCGAAACGGGCGAGGTGGTGCTGATCAACGGCGAGTCGAGAATCCTTACTTCCCTGAAATACCCGCTGGCGGATGGATCGACGGCAACCCCGCTCGAGTACCAGATCCGCGCCCTGCCGGCGGCCTCGGCGGCGCGGGGGGAGGAAGGTCTGACGATCTCCGACGACTACCGCGGCGAGCGCGTGCTGGCCGCCTATCGCCACCTGCCCATCGGCCCAGGACTCGGCTGGGGCATGGTGGTCAAGCGCGACTACGCCGAGGCCTTCGCGCCGGTGCGCCAGCGCCTCCTCTACGACATCGCCGGCAGCCTCGGCGGCGCCCTGCTGGTGCTGGCCGTCGCCTGGCTGCTCGCCGACCGGCTCTCGCGTCCCCTGCGCGCTCTCCAGCAGACCGCCCGGCGCGTGCAGGGGGGGGAGCTCGATGCCCGCGCGCCCGTCGTCAGCTCCGACGAGGCCGGCTTTCTGGCCGAGGCTTTCAACTCGATGCTCGAGCGTATCCAGTCCCGGCGCCTCATGCTGGAGGAGGAGGTTCACGCTCGCACCGCAGAGCTGACCTCGGCCAACGAGGGTTTGCGGCTGCAGATCGAGGAGCGCAAACGGCTTGCCGCCCAGGCCAGGTTGTTCCGCAGCCTCCTCGATGAGAGCAACGACGCCATCTTCGTGATCGACGCGGCGAGCGCCCGCATTCTCGACGTCAACGAGCGTGCCTGCCTTAACCTGGGCTACAGTCGCGACGAGCTGCTGCGCCTGCGGGTACACGATATCTCCGCCACCCTGGCCGCGGGGCCAAGCTGGGAGGAGCGCATGCAGACCCTCCGCACGAGTGGCCCTCAGCTCACCGAAGGCCGACACAAGCGCAAGGATGGCAGCGAGTTTCCGGTGGAGATCAACGGCAGGATTGTCGAGATGGAAGGTGTCGAGTACGAGATTTCCGTGGCCCGCGACATCAGCGAGCGCCAGCGGGCGGAAGAGGAGCGGGCGGAGCTCGAGAAGCAGCTCCGGCTGGCGCAAAGGCTGGAGGCGGTCGGGCGACTTGGAGCCGGGGTGGCGCACGACTTCAACAACCTGCTCACCGGCATCACCGGCTACACACAGCTATCCCTCGAGCAGCTAGGGGAAGACTCGCCGCTGCGAGACGACCTCGAGAAGGTCCGCGAGCTGACCCGGCGGGCGGCGGACCTGACCCGGCAACTGCTGGCCTTCGGCCGCCAGCAGCGCCTCGAGCAGAGGATCCTCAACCCCAACGACCTGATCGTCAGGACCGCCGGGCTGCTCGAGCGGGTCATCGGCGAGGACATCGACATGGAGGTCGACGCCGCCCCCGACCTCGGCAACGTCTGCGCCGACCCCGGCCAGATCGAGCAGGTGCTCATGAACCTGGCGCTCAACGCCCGTGACGCCATGCCGGAGGGGGGCAAGCTGACCATCGAGACCGGCAACGTGGTGCTCAATCAGCAGTATGCCGACCGACACGCCGGCACCACCCCGGGCCCCTACGTGATGCTCGCCGTCACCGATAACGGCACGGGCATCGACGAGGCGACCCGGGAAAAAATCTTCGAGCCCTTCTTCACCACCAAGGAGGCGGGCCGGGGAACCGGCCTCGGCCTGGCCACCGTCTACGGCATCGTCAAGCAGCACGGCGGCAATATCTGGATCTACAGCGAGCCCGGCCAGGGAACGACCTTCAAGGTCTACCTGCCGCGGGTCGAGGAGGAGGCCGAGGAGCTGCCCGTCGAGGTCGAGCAGGAGAGACTGCCCACCGGCACCGAGACCATCCTGGTGGTCGAGGACGAGGGCATGGTGCGCGAGATCATCCAGCGAGTCCTCGAGCAGCAGGGCTATACCCTGTTGCTGGCGGCTCGGCCCGAGGAGGCGGAGCGGCTGTTCGAGCAGCACCCCGGTGACATCGCGCTGCTTCTGACCGACATCGTCCTGCCCGGCTTCAGCGGCCACGAGCTCCATGCCCGGCTGGCAACAAAGCGGCCGGCACTGAAGGTGATCTACATGTCCGGCTACAGTAGGAGGGCGGCGGCACACAATGGCATCTTAGAGGAAGAAGACGGGGTGCCGTTCCTGCAGAAACCCTTCACCCCCGGGGTGCTGGCCCGGGAGGTGCGCAGGGCGCTGGACAGCTAGCCCGCAT
>JBHHYG010000341.1:0-3927 GCA_046757445.1 Acidobacteriota bacterium | reverse complement strand
TCCCTCCTTGCTGATACCGGCTCCGGTGATGTCGAGGCCCATGATCTGAGGGCCGGCGCCCGTCTCAACGCCGACACCGGCTCCGGAGATGTAATCCTCGCGGGCGACCTTTCTCGGGTCGAGGAGATCGTCGTAGAGACCGGCAGCGGTGATATCGAGATCAACATGTCGGCGGTGCCGGGGATGCGGCTGCGGATCGAGAGCGGAAACGGCGACATCGACGTCGATCTGCCCGAGATGCGGGTTATCTCGAAGCAGCGCTACTTCTTTGAGGGCGAGGTCAAGGACGGCACCGCCCGTGTGAGCCTGTCCACCGGCTCGGGAAGCATCCGCGTGAGTGGGCGTTAGCCCGCACTTTTCAACGGCTTGCGCCCGCTCGCTTCACAACCCGTTGAGAAGTTCGGGCTAGCTCGATGAGAAATGTGCGGACAGACTCTTAGGAGTGCGTCGCTCGAACTTCAGGTTGCGCACGCGGCCGGCCTGTAGCGTGAACCCTGATACCTTGCCGTCACCATCTCGGAGGAACTGCAACCGCCGCTCATCAACCCTGAATTGGTCGACCGAGACGGGTGTCAAGAGAGCCTCGGGCATGGTCCTGACGGCAAGTAGCAACTTGCCGTCCTGAATTCTCAACCGGTACGTCACCTGCAATTCGTTGCTGAAGTAATCGCCGGCGTATTCCCGCAATTTCGTGGCCGTGAGCTCTGAACCCTCACCCGAAGCATTGTCCCCACCCACCCGATCAGCGGGTGACTCTTCAACAACCGGCTCGGTGAACTGATCCTCGAGGTAGATGTCGGCGATGCTCCGGCAAAGCCGGCTCGGGTTGACCGTGCTCAGGTTGGCCAGCACGACCACCGAAAACCTGTAATCCGGAAACTGCAGATAGGCCGCTCGGAAGCCGACGAAGGACCCGCCATGACCGATCGTTCTCTCTCCCCGGTAGGTGGAAACGGTCAATCCGAAAGCGTAGTCGAGCCTGGTGCCATCGTTGAGGCGGCCCCGGGTCAGGATGGTGTCGATCAACTCGGGGCCGCCGTTGCCCAGCTTGTTGTCATAGAAGTTCTGGTCCCATCGAAACATGTCTTCAACCGTGGTGAAGACACGGCCGTCGCCGATCATCTCCAGCTGGGTCATGTCGATCCTGTAGCCGTTTCCCTCGGGTGCGTATCCTGAGGCCCGGTCGCGGACGATCCTGTTGCGTTGGTCGTGAAAGTGTGTGTGGCTCATCTCGAGGGGCTCGAAGATCTTCTTTGCCGCAAAATCTCTCGTCTTCATGCCGCTGGCTCGCGCAACAATCTCGGCCAGGAGGAAATAACCCGAGTTGGAATAGAGAAACTTGTCGCCCGGGGTGAAGTTGACTTCCTCTTGCCGGGCCAGCAGGTCGATCACCTCCTGGGGCGTGTAGAAGTAGTCGTCGTCCCTTCCGCCCAGGAACTGCAGCGTGAGGTAGTCGCGTATGCCGCTGGTGTGATGGATCAGATGCCGGATGGTGATGGGCCGGCCGTAGTCAGGGAGCTCGGGCAGGTACTTGCGGATGTCGTCGTCGAGGGAAATCTTGCCCGATTGGGCCAGCAACGAGACGGCCATGGCAGTGAACTGCTTGGAGACAGAACCGACGCGGAAGACCGTGGAGGGAGTAATGGGGATGTGGTATTCCAGGTTGGCCATGCCGTAGCCGCGGGCATAGATGATGCGACCATCCTTGAAGATGCCCAGGGCGGCACCCGGCGAGTCGCGACGGTCCCAGGGCTCGAAGAGCTGATCGGCCCGTGCGCTCCGCTCATCGTGGGGGTAAGCCTGGCCGGCGGCTTCGTCGTTTCCCGGGGGGTTGGAGACGGCTGCGGCTGCAGGCGGCTGCAGCGTGGAGATGAGGGCGCAAAGTAGAACCAACAGAATGCTTACGTAGATGCCACCTGGTCTTTCCGTGTACACGGGGGATTCCACCTCCGCAGGGGGTTCTGCCCGGCTGCACCGGGCGGCCAGCCGGCTTGCAAGGGAATTTAGCATGCCAGTAGTGTGGTCTCGTTCGCCAGGGCGTGGGAAAGGGCGCGTCTGCAACAGCAATCCGATGAGCAAAGCGGGCTAGGCGGTGGCTATCCTGCCAAGGAAGTTTCACCGAGGAGTCGATGATGAACAAGAGGAACCATGACGGACAGGTCATTCCGGCGGCGATGGCGTTGTTGATCTTGACAACGTCGGCGAGCCTGGGGGGTCAACGGTCCACCGGAGGTCAGGGGCTGGGGTTCGGATACGATCGCCCCGCCCGCAGCCCGCACGGCAGTCGCTCCGAGGTCATCGCCCCGCACGGCATCGTGGCTGCCAGCCAGCCGCTGGCAGCGCAGGTGGGCATCGACATCCTCAAGGCCGGCGGCAACGCCATCGATGCTGCCGTCGCCGTCAATGCCACGTTGGGGGTTGTCGAGCCTCACATGAACGGCATCGGCGGCGATCTGTTCGCCATCGTCTGGGATGCCGCGACGCAAAGGCTCTATGCGCTCAACGCTACCGGTCGCTCTCCCTACGATTTCAGTCGTGAGCAGGTACTGGCGCAAGGATTGGAGCAGGTTCCGGGCTCGGGCCCACTTTCTTGGATGGTTCCTGGCGCCGTGGATGGCTGGAACGAGCTGCTCGAGCGCTTCGGCACCATGGATTTCGAGCAAGTGCTGGCGCCGGCCATTGGCTACGCGCGCGACGGCTTTCCGGTCAGCGAGATCATTGCCGGCAATTGGAAAGCGGCGGAGCGCAGCCTGAGTCGGTGGCCGGACTCGGCCAGGACCTACCTGCCGTGGGGGCGGGCGCCCACAGTGGGTGAGGTGTTCAAGAACCCCGACTTGGCGCGCAGCTATGAGTTGATCGCCGCGCAAGGACGCGACGGATTCTACAAGGGACCGATCGCCGAGCAGATCGTCACCTTCAGCAAGGCGAACGGTGGCTATATGAGCATGCGGGACTTCGCCGATCACACCTCTTCCTGGGTGGAGCCGGTGAACACCAGCTACCGCGGCTACCGTGTCTGGGAATTGCCGCCCAATAGCCATGGCATCACCGCCCTGATGATGCTGAACATCCTGGAGGGCTTCGATCTGAGGAGCATGAGTCACAACTCGGCCGAAGCCATCCACGTGATCGTCGAGGCCAAGAAGCTGGCCTTCGCCGACCGCGCCAAGTATGTTGCCGACCCGCAGTTCAACAGCCTGCCCACGGCGCAGCTCATCTCGAAGGAATATGGTGCTAGCCGCCGCAAGCTGATCGATCTCGGGCACGCCTCTTCCACTTTCACCGCAGGTGATCCGTTCGAGAGCGGTGACACAGTCTATCTCTGTGTCGTGGACAAAGATCGCAACGCAGTGTCCCTTATCCAAAGCAACTTCGATGCGTTTGGCTCGAAGGTTGTGCCCGGCGACGTCGGTTTTGTCATGCAGAACCGTGCCAGGGGCTTTTCGATGGAACCTCATCACCTCAACACCTTGGAATCCCACAAGCGTTCCCTACATACCAACATGCCGGGGATGGTCACCAAAGATGGCAAGCCGTTCCTTGTTTTCGGGGTGATGGGCGGCAACATGCAGCCGCAAGGGCATGCACAGGTGCTCTCGAACATCATCGATTTCGGTATGAACGTGCAGGAGGCAGGTGACGCAGCCAGGATTCGGCATGTGCCCGACAGCCCGGAAGCTGTGGCGCGAGTCGGCGGTGGAACCATACTCATGGAAAGCGGAGTCCCCGAGGAGGTTGCCGTCCTGCTGCGCCGGCTAGGTCATCAGGTACAGCGAGTCGATGGCGGCCAGATGGGTGGCTATCAGGCGATCCTCATCGACCCGGTCACTGGCATGCTTCACGGTGGAACGGATCCATGCAAGGACGGCATGGCGATCGGCTACTAGCCCGCATTTCTGATTGCCCTGCTGCTGCGGGCGCGCGCCT
>JBHHYG010000340.1:0-3927 GCA_046757445.1 Acidobacteriota bacterium | reverse complement strand
GGGCGGGCGTTGCTGCGGTCGGAGCTGGCCGCTGGCCAGCTGCCTTTGCTCTCGCGCGCCGGGCACGTTGCCGAGACCCAGGGGAGCATGGGCTACCAGCTCGAGCTGGCCCTGCGGCAGGCGCTGCAGCGGACGGGAGCCGAACGTGAGGTGGCCACCCTGGTGTCGCTGGTGTCGGTCGACCCCGATGACCCGGGGTTCGTGCAGCCGAGCAAACCGATCGGGCCGTACTATTCACGCCAGCGGGCGCAGGCTCTGGAGCAGCGGCTCGGCTGGCGGCTGGCGGAGGACCCCGACGGCCGCGGCTGGCGCCGTCTGGTCGCATCGCCCAGACCCCTGGAGCTGATCAACGAGAGGTTGCTGGTTCGCCTTGTACAGGAGGGAGTGGCGGTGATCGCCGCCGGTGGTGGCGGCATCTCGGTGGTCGGTACCGGGGAGGGCTGGCGGCCGGTGGACGGGGTCATCGACAAGGATCGCACCGCCATGCTCATCGGCGCGGCGGTGGCGGCTGACTTGTGGGTGTCGCTGACGGCGGTGGATAGCGTCTACCTCGAATACGGCAGCGAAAAGCAGCAGCGGATCGAGCGAATGAGCACGACACAAGCTCGTGTCTATCTCGAGCAGGGCCAGTTCGGCAGCGGCAGTATGGGACCCAAGGTGGAGTCGGCGATTCGCTTTGCCGAGGCCACCGGCGGCACCTCGCTGGTGACCTCGGTGGACAGGTTGCCGGCGGCCATGGAGGGCACCGCCGGCACGCTCATCGAGCCTGTGGAAAGCCTAGCCCGCATTTCTCAACGGCTCGCGGCTGCGCGAGCGCAAGGGCCGCGATGACTGCGTTGCGCTTGCCCCGAGGGCTCGACGTACTGCACGAGTACGCCTGCGCCCTCGAATCGTCGCGCGCCTTGTCCTCACGGCCCTTGCGCCCGCTCGCTTCACGACCCGTTGAGAAATGCGGGCTAGGCTCGTCGGGCGGTGATCAGGCCGATGGAGCGGTC
Organism: Acidobacteriota bacterium; assembly: GCA_046757445.1. Lineage (GTDB taxonomy): Bacteria > Acidobacteriota > UBA890 > UBA890 > UBA890 > JBHHYG01. Next base: position 2,932 of record JBHHYG010000340.1, on the reverse strand, counting down.
GAGAGGCTGCAGCTCGACCTCTCCGAAGCCGGCTTTGTGCAGCCAGCCGCGGATCTCATCGAAGCTGTAGCAGCGGCCATGGGTCGTGTTCACCAGCATATTGACGGCGAACAGAGCTGCCTCGGGCGGGGCGGTTCCGTCGGCCTCGGCGACGAACTCGCGGATAACGATCCGTCCTCCCGGCTCCAGTGCCTCGTAGACGGCACCCATCAAGGCGGCGTTCTCTTGCGCTCCGTAGATATGCAGCACCGAGGAGAGCAGGGCGAGGTCGTAAGGTGCGGGAGGGTCACCGGCCAGGGGAACCCCATCGACGATGAAATCCCGCTCCACCAGAACGATGCGTTGATCGAGCAGATCAGCGGCGATGCGGGAGCGGGCGACGGCGATGACTTGCGGCCGGTCGACCAGCACCACTTGCGCCTTCGGGAGCGCCAGGACCAGTGCCTCGCTGAAGGTTCCGGATCCGCCGCCCAGGTCGATGATGCGTCTCACCCCCTGTAGGTCGAGCCTGCCGAGCAGTGCCTCCGCCGCCTGTGGCTTGCCCTGATGCATGGCGAGGGTGAAAACGCCGATTTCCTTCTCATCCCAGTCTGGTCCGATGCCGTCGGCCCCTTGTTGCACGATCGAGGTCAGTTGCGACCAGCGTTGCCAGAGGAGGCTCGCCAGGCGGATGGCATGACCCCGGTACTGCGGCGAGGCGGCGTCGAGGAAGCTGAGCGCCAGTGGCTGGTTGGCGTAGCGGCCGTCGTCGAGGGACAAAAGCTCGAGGCTCACCAGGGCGTTGGCCAGCAACTCGGTGCCCCTCACGTCGGTGGGCAGGCGTGCTGCCAGCTCGGCGGCCGCAAGTTCCTGTTTCCCCAGGGTGGTGAACAGGTCTAGCTCGATTGCCGTCAGCAGTACGCGCGGAGCCCAGAAGCCCCTTGACAGCTCGATGATTCTTTCGAACCCGGCGGCGCTACCACCGTCATCGCAGGCTGTACGCTCGGGTTTGTCGCTCACCGGCGGTTGGAATCCTCAGTGAATCGTGAGCATATCAAATCGGGGCGCGCCCGCAGCAGGAGACCGATGAGCAATGCGAGCTAGGGATTGTGAGGTCGGGGAAAACGTCTTGGGAATTGACACTCCGCCACGAATCGAGAAATGATAAGCCAGTACTGGCAGTGCGGGACGGGGAGGGCCTCGTGGCTACAACGCTTTGGCGTCGAGCTTGGCGATGATTTCTTGCATGTGCCACTCGACGACGCGGTCGTAGTAAGTCTTGATGGACTCCATCTTATCCTGGCGCTCCGTAGGGCCGGCGGCCTGACGGTAGGCTTCGATGGAGTGCCGCAGCTCGTTTCCCAGAGCCTCCACGTCCTCCATGATTTCAGGTCGGTTGGTTACCGACCACTCGCGGAATTCCTGCCAGCGCGTGATGTAGTTGCGCAGCTTCATGGAGATCCCTGTCGCCATGAATATATCACCTGGACGGACTTCTGAAAACGGAGCGAAGCTAATCAGGGCCATGCGGTTCAGCGTGACTTTGGGTATCTGTCTACTTGTCCCCGCCTGTGCCTCGTTGTCCGACATCTCTTCCACCGGGCCAACCGTCTTCGGCCCTTCCGAGACCAAGGTGCGCGCGCTGCTGGCGCTTGACCGGGTGCAGGAGGCGCTACAGGTTGCCGGCGACCTGGCGGAGGAGTTCGCTGGTCCTGGCAGCGATGTCGTGCTCGGGCAAGCACTGTTGAGAAACGGCGAGCTGATCGAGGCCGAAGCGCGCTTTCGCCGCGGCGCCGACGCTGGCATCGGTGAGGGCTACTTGGGCCTGGCGGTGGAAAGCGCCAGCTCTGGAGACTGGCAATCAGCCGCCACCCTGGCGAGGCGAGCCCTCGAGGACCCACAGTTAGAGTCCCGAGGTCATTCACTGCTGGCGAGTGCCGCCTGGCGTAGGGGCGAGCGAGAGGCGATGGTCGCCGAGCTGGCCGCCTGGAGCCAGTCAGAGCCGGTCCAGCGTCGAGCTGCTGTGGCATCGGCGATGGCGGCGGCGGCGGCTGATCTCACGGGCGAGCCTCTCGGCTGGAGAGGGGATCCGAGTCTGCTCGAGGTGACTTCCTTGCCGAGAGGTGGATACGTGGTTGTTGCCCAGGTCGCCAACATCGAGGCGCATCTGCTCTTCGATCTCTCAGCCCGGCAAAGCTCGATCTCCAGCGGCCTCGCCACGGCGGCGGGACTGAAGGTGGAATCCGGCCTCGCATCCGTAGCTCAAGATAAGCGCGCCGGCACCGACACGCCGGCTGCCTCTCTTTCTGCACGGCAGGCCGCTTGCCCTAGCTTGGCCTTGGGCAAGTCCCGCCTGCAGAACATCATCGTCGCTGTAGATGAGCCGCCGCCGGGCGCCGACGGGATACTGGCCATGGACCTTCTGTCCACCGCGCGATGGAGCTTTCGTGCGGATGGACCTGCGCTGGCGCTGGGACCGGCGGTAAGCGGCAGGGCGGTGGAACGACTTGTAACTGGTCCTGATCGCACGGTGATTGCCTGGCTCGAGGCCAAGCTCATCTACCAGGGTTTGGCGCTGCAATTGTTGCTGTATCCGCGCGTGCTGGGTGAGCTGATACCGGCGATGATCGACTTGGCGGGCAGCTCCCGGCTCGAGGCCATGAGGCCGGGGATGGTGTTGGGTGCCGATCCCGTCATCGTCCCCGTGCGCCTCGGCGGCTGGAGCGGTGAGGTACGGTGGGTCCCGGCCGATTTGGAAGGCCGCGCTACCGGCGGCGGGGTGGCGCCGGCGGCGATGCTCGGCAACAACCTGCTGGGAGGATGGACCTTGCACTGGCTGCCGGATCAGCAGCAGCTGAGGCTGGAGGCACCGCAAGCACCCTAGCCTGCATATCTCAACGGCAGTCTGCTACGGTGGCGGAGAGGCGCGCGTCTGCGGCGTTGCGCTTGGCTC
>JBHHYG010000339.1:0-3932 GCA_046757445.1 Acidobacteriota bacterium | reverse complement strand
CGCTCACCGGTGGCGGCCAAACTCAAGGCGAGCTGGTAGCGTAGCTGCGGCGAGGCGGGGTGTCGCGCGAGCATCTGCCGGGCGCGGCTGATCGACTCGCCAAGGCGGCCGGCGAGGCGTAGCGCCGTCACCAGGGAGCGTCCGGCGAGCTCGTCGTCGGGCATCGCCGCTGCCGCCTGGGCCAGTGGCTCGACGGCGCCGGCCGCATCGCCGGCGCGTAGCCGGGCGATGCCGAGGTTGAGGGCCACCTGCGGCCGCTCGGGTGCCAGCGCTCGGCAGCGGGCGAAAGCCTCGGCCGCCTGGCGGTAGCGCTCGAGGCCCGAGAGCGCCAGTCCTTTGCCACACCATGGCGCCGGCAGGTCGGGGCGCAGCGCCAGCACCCGGTCGTAGGCCTGCACCGCCTCGCCAGGTTGATCGACGTTCTGCAGTGTCTCGGCCAACCGGTACCAGAGGTCGGCGCGCCCGGGCGCCAGATCGACGGCGGCGCGGAAGGCCTTGATCGCTTCGAGGGGGCGGCCCTTGGTGATGGCCGCCTGGGCCTCGGCAACGTAGTCGTCCACCGCCTGTGGCCGGTAGGTGACAGAGGCCCATGGGTCGACCGAGGCGAGCACCGGACTTCCTGGCAGCAGCTGCAGCAGAAGCCACAAGCCGACGGCGGTGAGCAGGGGTCGAGGCAACCGCGATCTACTCGCAGGACGAATCATGATCCTAGCCGGTTAGAACGCCTGCCGGGGATCCTGGCCTTCATGGTCTCGTCACCGTTCCGCGAACTGTCGCCGTCGCGCTCGCTGCAAACTGTTACCCCGTACTCCAGAGCGGCAGCACCCGGTACGGCGGTGAGAAAGATCTCGATGGCCCGCAAGGAACATCGTATCGCCTCCCGGCCTGGCTTGTCTTCTCCGACCTCCGGGGTTCGCCGCCACCGACATCGCTCATCGGGCTGCACCTGCGGGTGGGACGAGGGGCGAAGAGGCAGCGCTCTTGGCCCCAGCGGCGAGGGGGTCAGGGCGTGGAGGTACGCTCCTTCAGGGCGTCAAGGCGGGCCTGCGCTTCGGCGGCGCCGGCAAGGTCGCCGAGGGCGGTATAGGCCTGCACCAGCAAGCGCCAGGCCCGCCGGTCGTCCGGGCGCAGCTCGGTGGCGGAACGCAAAGACTGCACGGCACGCTCGGGGCGGTTCTCGGCGAGGTAGAGGCGGCCCCAGAGGAGGTAGACCTGGCTGTTTTGATCGAGCTGGCTGTGCAGGGTATCGGCCGCTTCCTTCTGTGCCTTTCGGAATCGGAGTTGATAGTCAGCCAGGCGCTCGCGGCCCTCCTCCACGCGGCCAGCCTTGACCAGCGCCTGGCCGAGCCGATACTCGGCCTCCAGCAGCTCCGGGTCGGCCTCGATAACGCGGCCGAGGATGGAGATCGCCTCCGTGGCACGTCCCTGCTCCATGCGCAGGCGACCCATGAGAAGCCCGACCTCCGGTGGCGCAACACCCCGGTTGACAGCGCGCATCAGGTGCGCCTGGGCCGCCTCGAAGCGCCCCTTGTCGATAAGCAGCTTCGCCGCCTCCAGGTGCGGCTCCGAATTCCCCGGCAGCAAGGCTGCGGCGCGCTCGAAGGCGGCCAGTGCTTCGTCCTCTCGGCTCAGCTGCAGCAGCGCATAGCCCCGGAAGAGCTGGCTGGTGCCGTGGCCGGGATCGAGTTCCAGCGCGTGCTCGTAGGCAGCCAGTGATTCCTCGTAGCGGCGTTGCTTGTAGATCATCTGAGCGAGGTTGAAGTAGTTCTCGGCTTTCTCGGGTTGGAGCTCGATGGCCTGACGGAGGGCGCTCTCCGCCTCTTGCGGCAGGCCGAGCCTGAAGTAGACCTCGGCCAGGCCGGAGTAGAGGTCACCGTCGGCGGGGCGGTCGGAGCTCGTCGCCAGGGCTCGGCGATAGGCGACGGCCGCTTGCACGAGGTTATCGTCGCTGTGCCCGGCCGCCAGCAGCCGGGCCAGCAGGTGCTGGACCGAGGGGTTGTCCGGCAGCAGCTCGGCGGCCCGGCGGGCCGCCTCCAGGGCACCGACGTCGTCGCCGGCAGCGCGCCGAGCGGTTGCCAGATCGAAGGCCAACTCTCCTTGCTGGGGATCGAGTCGCAGCGCCCGCTCGAAGGCGGCGGCAGCCTCGGCCGGCCGCTGCAAACGGCGGAGGATCAGGCCCAGGTAGCCATGGGGGCGGGGACTGTCCGGCAGCAGCCCGGCGGCCTGGCGCAACGCCGCTTCCGCCTCGACCCAGGCCTCGTTCTTGACCAAGGCCCTGCCCAGGTTGAAGTAGAAGGTACCCCCCTGCGGATCCGCGGCGACGGCCCGCCGGTAGGCGGTGATGGCCGCCTCCAGGGCGCCCCGTTGCTCCTCGATCATGCCCAACAGGTCCAGGGCTTCCGGCTCGTCGGCATCCAGCGCTAGGGCGGCGAGAATCGCCTGGCGCGCGGCTTGCCAGCGACCCTCATCGACCAGCGAGCGTGCCTGTTCGAAAAAGCGTCGGGCTCGCGCCTCGTCCGTCCCTTGCCGGCAGCGGACAACCGCAACCTCGTCCGCGCCGCCAACGGAGGTGGCGGTGACCGCACCGGCGCAGCCGACCCCGAGCAGCAGGGCGAGTGAGGTCAACGAGCGGCGGCGCATACCCAACTCCTTCCCAGTGCATACACCCAAGGCTGGCGCTTGGCAAGGGGCCGGCTCCGTGAACCCATTACGGAGGTCCATTCGTCCGGGCGGCGGGGCCGAGGGGGGCAGAACAGGCAACGAGGGGAAGTGCCCGAGAGCACCTCCCCTCGCTAGCTCCACCCGGTCGTCGGGACCGGGCCTGGCTACGACTAGAAGTCGTACATGATGCCGAGGCGGAAGACCCGCGGCGAGACGAGATCCCTGACGCCGCCGAAGTTCGAGGCCGACCGTGTTCGCTGGCTGCTGATGGTGCTGGTGTTGAAGACGTTGAAAAGGTCGGCGTAGCCGTGGATCATACCGGCCCCGCCGAGCCTGAACTGCTTCTCACCCCGCACGTCGAGGATCTTGACGTTTTGGAGCCGCCGGACGCCGGCCGGGTTGATGTCCCGTCCGCGGGCGGCGAGGTTGACCGTCGTGGTCCCCTGGTTGAGCCCGAAGGTGGAGCCCGAGAAGCGGAAGTCGCGCGGCACCGGCTCGCCGCTCTGGAAGCGCAGGAAGACACCGAGGTTGATGCCGATCGGATCCGGGAACAGGTAGTTACCGGTGACCTTGACGATGTGCTTGCGGTCGAAGCCGCTGAGGCCGGCCCGGTTGAGGTCGCCGTTGGGGTTATCGAGAATGGGCCCGGTGGCGATGGAGCCGCCGGCGAAGCCGAAGGCCGTGGTCGCTTCACCGACATCCCACGAGGCCAGCAGCTGCCAGTTGTTCGACCAGCGCTTGTGGGCGACGAACGACACGCCCTTGTAGCGGTTGAACAAGTTGGTGAAGCCGAGGTTCTCGGGGTTGGTGATGAAGAAGACATCCTGGCCCAAGGTGGAAGGATCCTGGTTGAAGATGGTCAGCGGGCCGCCATCGTCGGCGGTGCCGAAGGCTCCATCGGGACCCGGATCAGTGACCTGCACCGGCGTGAAGGGGTCGGCCACGCCGAGCTGAGCGGCGAACGGACCGAAGGGGACGCCGGAGTTGACGTCCTCGATGAAGTTGTTGTCATCACGATAGATGAACGAGCCGGAGAGCGAGAAGTTCTCGAACAGCTCGTGCTCTACACCAAATTCCAGCTCGTCGGTGGTCGGCGAGCTCAGCTGCCGGTCGAGCTGCGTGCTGACGCTGGGGAAGAACTGTCTCAACAGGGTGGTCTGCTCGCCGAACTGGAAGGTGCCGTCGCCGTTGGCGTCGACCCAGGTGAAGAGCATCCAGCCGTTGGCGGAGTTGGGGTTGATGGCGCCGGCGAAGGTCACCCCCTGCTGCTG
>JBHHYG010000338.1:0-3946 GCA_046757445.1 Acidobacteriota bacterium | reverse complement strand
GGCGCCCTTGCGTGCGTGATGGACGAGGAGCACGGCGGTGAGGAAGCTGCGCTGGAGCTGGCGCAGAAAGCCCAGCAGCGGTGCGACATCGGCCACGACGTTCTCATCGACCCGGTGCAGGCGGACAAATGGATCCAGCACCAGCAGTCTGAGCTTCAGGCTCTCGACGGTGGCCCGCAGTCGTCTGCGATCCTCCTCGATGTCGAGCCTGAGGGTGGGTGCGGTGATCACGTGGAGGTCGAGCTGGTCGAAATCGACCTCGGCGGCGAGGGCGATGGCCTCGAGGCGCCGGCGCACGACATGCAGTGGATCTTCGGCGGCAAATAGCAGCACGGGTCCAGGCTGGCGGGTCGGAAAGCGCCTCAGGCAGGGCGCACCGGAGGCGACCGAGACGGCCAGGTCGAGAGCAAGGAAGGATTTACAGCACTTCGGTTCACCGCCGACGATGCCGACCGCCTGGTCGGTCCACAGCGATTCGATGAGCCAGCGCTGAGGCTGTGGATCGGTGTCGAGTTCGGCGGCGCGGCGCAGAGGAAACCGGGATACGGCCTTCATCGCCGGCGAGCCGCAGTGGAGCGTCGCGGCTTCACCGCCGTCTTGGGTGCGGTGAAGACCTCCAGATACAGCTTCTCGTCGATCTGGGTGCACTCCTTTTGCACCGCTGCGGCCAGCAGCTCGGCGGCCATGTTGGTCAGGACGCGATAATTTCCGGCGGCGTGATCGCACAGAGTGCCGATCAGTTCCGGGGTCATCAGTTTGCGGTTGCCCGCGGTTTCCAGCAGATGCTCGAGGCATAGCCGCAACTCGTCACGACCGGCATACTCCATGAGCAGGCGCATGCGAATCCGGCTGCCCAGCGGCAGCAGCTCCTGACGGCTCAGCTTGTGGGCCAGTTGCCCATCACCGGCGAGCACGACGCTGAGGATGTTGCGCGAGTCGAAGCGCGTGCTGCCCAGCAGCCTCAGCTCACTGAGCACCGTGGAGTTCATCTCCTGCACCTCGTCGATGAGCAGCACCGGCCGCAGCATGGTGCTGTCGAGATGACCCTGCCAGCGCTCGCGCAGGGCCTTGAATCCGCCCCAGCGGTTGTGCGGCTTCAGGGCCACACCGAAGACCTCGCCCATCTCGCGATAGAAATCGGCCAGACTGCTCTGCGGGTGTGCCAGCACGCCGACCGTCACGTCACGCACCTGCTCCAGGCGCTCGGCGAGGATCCGCAGGGCGACGCTCTTGCCGCTTCCCGGTTCACCGCCAATCAAGGCGAAGCCCCCTTCGCGCACCAGACTCTGCTCGATTCTCCAGCAGAAGCTCTCGACCCGCGGATGGACATATAGTGCCTCGGAGGGCAGATCGGGCGAGAAGGGATTCCACTTCAGGCCGTACAGCGACAGCAGCTTCTTGTTCATGATTCGGATTCCTCCTGGTTTCGATCATCGTCCGTGGAGCGGGGTAGGTAGGCCGGTGGCAGACCGGTGGCCGCGTAGTCCTCGAGCAGTTTCCGTAGTAGCGGGGCCATGCCCGACTGTGGGGTGACCGTGTCCGCCACGGAATCCTCGGTGGCAAGCGGCTCGACCCGCCGCCGCCGGCCCTCGGCGTTGGCGGTCTTGTCCAGCGGGTAAAGCGGAGAGAGGATCGCACCGGTGTGGGGATCAAGCAGATCGACCGAGCGCAGATCCCAGCGCGCATAGCGCAGTCGCAGTCGCTCGAGATGCCGATAGCGCGAGGGGACCTCGAAACGCCGACCCTCCAGACTGATCGTGCCGTCGCTGCGGCGCTGGGTGCGACTGGTTTCGGCGCGGAAAGCGCGCCTCAACTCACCGCTGGCAGGACTGGGCCGGCTGACATCGGGCCCCTCGAGCCAGCGCTGGACGGGTGCACAGCCGAGCTCGGAGTGCACCTTGCGGTTGTACTCCTGCTCGACCCAGGCCTGGGTGGCCTGGTTGAGTTGCTCGAGCGTCAGCTCGTCCACACCCTCGAGCATCGCCAGCAGCCGGCCTTCCACGACGACCCAGAAGACTTCTTGTTTCGCGTTCTGAAAGGGCGAATACGGAAGCGTGGTCTCGTGCACGATCCCCAGATCGAAGAGACCCTGCCGGGTTTCGGCAGAAATCATCGCACCACCGTTGTCGGTGAGCAGGGCGCGTGGCAGTCCGCGTTTCTGGATGGCCTGGGACAGGCCATGGACCAGGGTTTCCGCCGTCTCCTCGAGGTACCATTGCAGATGGCAGGCCAGGCGGGAGCGATCGTCGAGTATGCCGAGCAGGAGCGGAGTTTCCCAGCCCGTTCGGCACAGCACCTTGCGCGAGCCATGATGATAGTCGAGATGCCAGAGTCCGCAGACGTATTCCGCCTCGTAGCTGCGGACCTCGAGATGCTCCAGCCGATAGGCTGCCTGCCTGGCACCCGGACTGTTGGGCCCTCGCTTGCGCCGGCGTTTGATCAGGTTCTGGGACTTCATGTATCGCCGCACGGTGGAATACGACGGCATCCGGCCGAGACTCTCTTCGCCGGCAACGAGCACTTCCAGGTTGTCGGCATGAAGCTGGTAGCTCCAGGATGGATGAGCCTTGTACTGCCCGCGCAGCGCCACGCGCAGACGGTCTGACAGACTGCGTTGTCGGCCGGCATCCTTGCGGATGCGCTGCCCCAGCGCTCCGACCGGATCGCGCTGCTCGTGTCGAGCGGTGTAGAGCCAACGCTCGATGGTCGATAGGCTGAAATGTACCGGTTCGCCGGTCAGCGGATGCCGCCAGGTCTTCTGCGAAAGCTGCAGTAGCTCTGCGCGCAGCTCGCCAGGCTTTGGCGGCGCGGCCAGTAACGGACCCACCACCGAGAAACGGAAGCGGGCCCACTCACCGCGACGACGGTCTTGTTTCGGGTCGCTCATGACTCGTCTCCTTGTCAGGAGAGAGAGCCTACGACCCACGCCAGGTCGCCGCTAGACGCATCTTCTGCGGATCGAAAATCCCCATCGAGCAGTCGGCTCGTTTCAACAGATTTGCGTGGTCAACGGAGCGAGGAAGGACAAAACTTGGATCAGTCTGGATCGTTCGTCGTTGCCGCGGAAACGTCCGATCAACGACGCCGGCAGGTTGGAGTCGTTCAAGGGAGGCAGGAATCGCCCCCGCTGACGCTTCCAGAACTGGCTCCCGGGGAATGCCTGGCGCCACCACGAACGCCAGCGCCACAGCGTCCGACGGCTCACACCGAGCAACTTTCCCAACGCGGCCACACGCTTTTCGGTGATCCCACCCTGCATCGCCGACGCCAGCAGCACCACAGCGCCCAGATACACCCGCCGGCCCAGGAAACGCACCGACGGTGGCGTCTTCCGGCTACGACAGCCCTCCCGCGCACAGCAGAAGCTCAGACGCTTGCCGTATTCCGGGCCCAGATCCGAGGGGCCACCCCGGGGCTTGCGATCGTAGTTGGCCCGGTGTACTCGGCCGCCGCAGGGGCAACCCTCGGCATGCGCTTGGTCCGCGAATTCCTGGTCGATGGTGAAGAGAAATCGATACAGCCTGGCATCTTGCAGCAGCTTGAGGCACACTTCGGATCTCCTTGGTCTTCGTCGACAAAGGAGAAAGCCCTCTCGGGGCGCTTTTGTCAAGCTCCCTGAGGGGGCTCCTTCGCTTTCCATCAAGGATCTTGACGGAAAACAGCCCTCAAACCCTCAGATTTCGTGCTCACGCTGAATGAATCCGTGCATCGATTGCCGGATCTTCATGCTTCGACGTGCCCGGAAGTACATGCGTGACATGGACGGTCATCTCGTGTTTACGGGCGAGGTGCTGGGACAGCGCCCGATGTCGCAGCATCGCCGTGCTCTGAAGTCGATCGAGCGCGAGTCGGAGCTGGAGGGATACCTCCTGCGGCCCCTGTCGGCACGCGCCCTGGAACCGACCGTACCGGAGATCCGCGGCTGGGTTCGACGGGATCTCCTGGC
>JBHHYG010000337.1:0-3950 GCA_046757445.1 Acidobacteriota bacterium | reverse complement strand
GGTTCTTCTCCAACGACAAGAAGGAGCAGACCTTCGAGGAGGCGGCCATGGAGGGGATCCCGGTAGAGGCCCATGCCCATGGCGATGAGGGTGCGCGGGCGGCGGTGCTGGCGGGGGTACGGAGCATCGAGCACGGCACCTATCTGTCGGACGAGACCCTCGCCCTGATGAAGGAGAGGGGCACCTTCCTGGTGCCCACCTACACTACCGTCGTCGACCTGGTGGAGCCGGGTGGCGATTACGACATCCCGCTGCTCAGGATTCGCGGGCAACACATGTTGGCCAGGCTGGCGCGCACGGTTCGGCGGGCCCACGAGACGGGGGTGAAGATCGTCACCGGCGCCGACACCAGCTACGGACCCCAGAGCCTCACCCGCATCTCCCACGAGGTGGCCCACTTCGTCGAGCTCGGCATGACGCCGCTCGAGGCGATCCAGTCGGCAACCACGGTGGCGGCGGAGCTGTTCCGGCTCGACGGCCAAACCGGCGCTGTCGAGGCCGGCCTCGAGGCCGACCTGATCGCGGTGCCGGAGAACCCGCTGGACAACATCATCGCGCTCCAGGACGTGCTGCTGGTGATCAGCAACGGCAGGGTTGCCCTGCAGCGGTTACCCTTCGCCAGAGAATGAGCGGCGGGTTAGCCCGAGCTTCTCAGTGGCTCGCGGCTGCGCGGACTCTCGCTTCACGGCCCGTTGTCGGGTTGCTCTTTCTAATGGTCACTATTGTCGGCTGCCCTGCGGTCGAAGAAGATGCGGGTCCCGTCGCAAGAGGGACGCCCTCGAAGCAATCTGCGGCCTCAACGCAAACCGACAGCAGCACGGTGGTGGGGAACGCGCCCGCAGCAACCGGGAACTTCCCATCGGTGGTCATCCTCGAGGCCGGCGCTCCGGACAACGCGCCTGTGCCGACCGAGCCCGTGCTCATGGACCAGTTTGGTCAGCAGTTCGTGCCGGCGGTAATCGTGACCCGCGTCGGGCAGCCTGTGGAGTTTCGTAACAGCGAGGACGTGGCACACAACGTCCACGTGTTTGATCTCGACACGAGTTTGACTGTGGTCAACGTCGCCACGCCAGTGATGGGCAGCTCCTATCGGTTTACCTTCGAGCAGACAGGCGCTTACGGAGTGCAGTGCGACGTCCATCCAGCGATGGCTGCCTTCATCATCGCCACCTCCAGCCCCTACGCCGTCGTTGCCGACCAGGACGGCACGTTTGTCCTGCCCGGTGTGCCATACGGCGCCTACACCTTGCGGGTCTGGAACGTCGATGCGAGCCGAGGGAGCCAGCAGCCTGTGGAGATCGAGGGTGTCCAGACTGAGGTCGGGTTGCTGGGCAGGCGGTAGCCTGCATTTTTCACCACGGTTCGTCGCCAGGGCGGGCCTCTGCCCGACCGCGGTAGGACTGGGCTGCGCGATGCAGGATCGAAGGCACCCCTGGCCAGCCATCTGAGACGATTGCCGCGACGGGGCGCACCCAGCGCATCATTCGCAGTAAGAGTGCTCGCTCCCATAGTATGGTACGGCACGGCGGTGGCTCGCGGGTCAAGCTCTGTGCGGTCTGCTGGTAGGGGGTTTTCCAAGCTGAGAATCGGGGAACGTTTCTGAAGATGATCGCAAAGAACAGCTTCTGCAGCCGGTGTTGAGACTGCCAGGAGTGGGCGATGACGGCGGCACCTGAACCTTCAGCCGACACGGTTGCGGTCGCCGTTACCGTCAACGGCAGAAGCTACGAGCGCTCGGTCGAGCCGCGCCTGCTGTTGAGCGACTTCCTGCGCCACGAGCTCGGTCTCACCGGCACGCATGTGGGCTGCGAGCACGGCGTCTGTGGTGCCTGCACGATTTTGCTCGAGGGGGAGGCGGTACGCTCCTGTCTGCTCTTTGCGGTGCAGGCGGACGGGCACGAGATTCTCACCGTCGAGGGGCTGGCTGCCGGCCTGCCGGGTCCAGCGGCCGCAGCGGCAGGCTCGGCTGCCGCCGTGCCGATACTGGCTCCTGATGGAAAGGACGGCGGTACCGAGAGTGCTGCGGCGGACTGGGGAGCGAGGCTGCACCCGCTACAGGAGGCGTTCTGGGAGGCACACGGTCTGCAGTGTGGCTTCTGCACTCCCGGCTTCCTGATGACGCTGGTTCCCTTCCTACAAGAAAACCCCAACCCCAGCGAGCAACAGATTCGCGAGGCGATCTCCGGCAACCTCTGCCGTTGCACCGGCTATCAGAAGATCGTCGAGGCGGTGCAGCTGGCAGCTCAGGCGGTGGCGAAAACAGACTCAAGGCCAGGTCCGACGCTGGAGCGATGAAAGGAATGAGCAAGAGAAGCGCCAGCATGCCGGGAATACGGGGCAACGGGTAATCGAGAATGACGACGCGCTATTTCGGCCAGCCCATCCGGCGCAATGAAGACCCGCAGCTGCTGACCGGTCAGGGGCTGTTCGTCGATGATGTCGACCTGCCGGGCATGCTGCACGTGGCCTTTCTGCGCAGCGATTACGCCCACGGCCGCATCGGCGGGATCGATCTCTCGGCGGCCCGGAAGCTGCCCGGCGTTGTCGCCGTCTACACCGCCGGGGAGCTGGGCGAGTACTGGCAGCCGGGGCCGCTGCTGGTGCCGCCGCCACCGATCGACGGGCTGACCTTCAACCAGCGCACGCAGGTACCGCTGGCGAAGGACAAGGTCCGGCACGTCGGCGAGCCGATCGCGGTGGTGGTGGCCGACAGCCGCTACCGGGCCGAGGACGCCGCCGGTGAGATTCTCCTCGAAGTGGAGCCGCTGGAGGCGGTGGTCGATCTGGAAAGGGCGCTGGTTGCTGGCGCGCCGCTGGTGCACAAGAAGCTGGGTACCAACGTGGCGGCGCACGTCATCCAGCAAAAGGGCGACTACGAGGCCGGTCGCGCCGATGCCGATATCGTCATCCAGCGCCGCTTCCGCTACGACCGCGGCACCGCCGCGGCCATCGAGAACCGCGGCGTGGTGGCACGCTGGGACAGGCGCAGCCAACAGCTGACGGTGTGGGACACCACCCAGGCGCCGATTCCCATCCGCAACGGCCTGGCTGGCATGCTCGGGCTTTCGGCCTCGCAGGTGCAGGTGATCGCGCCCTTCATCGGCGGCGGCTTCGGTCCCAAGATCATGATGTTCTACCCGGAGGAGGTGCTGATTCCCTGGCTCTCCATGCAGCTGGGCTGCCCGATCAAGTGGATCGAGGATCGGCGCGAGAACTTCTTCGCCACCACCCACGAGCGCGGCCAGATCCACGATGCCGAGCTGGCTCTCACCTCGGATGGCAAGATCATCGGCGTCCACGACGTCTTCCTGCACGACACCGGCGCCTACGCTCCTTACGGCCTGACGGTGCCGATCAACAGCCAGTGCACGCTGCTCGGTCCCTACGACGTTCCCAGCTATTTCAGCGAGTTCACCGCCGTGTTCACCAACAAGACCATCGTCACTCCGTATCGAGGCGCCGGCCGCCAGCACGGGGTCTTCGTCATGGAGCGGCTGCTCGATCTGGCCGCCCGTGAGCTGGGCATCGATCGGGTGGACATTCGCAAGAAGAACTACCTGAGCCCGGAGGACTTCCCCCACAACCACGAGATCATCTACCAGGACTTCGCGCCGCTCACTTACGACAGCGGCAACTACCAGGCAGCGCTGGAGAAGGCGGCCGAGATGATCGGCTACGAGGCCTTCATCAACAAGGAACAGCCCCGCCTTCGTGGCCAGGGACGCCACGTCGGCATCGGCGTTGTCTCCTACGTCGAGGGCACCGGCATCGGCCCTTACGAGGGGGCCAGGGTGACGGTGGAGACCAGCGGCAAGGTCAGCGTCGCCACCGGCGTCGGCACGCAGGGGCAGGGACACCAGACGGTCTTCGCCCAGGTGGTGGCCGATGCCCTCGGCGTCGGCGTGCGCGACGTGCGGGTGGTCACCGGCGACACGCGGGAGTTCGGCTGG
>JBHHYG010000336.1:0-3960 GCA_046757445.1 Acidobacteriota bacterium | reverse complement strand
TCATCACCTCCGTAGGGCGGCGGGTCCTCGCGCACCTGCATCGGCCGGGTCATGGCATCCACCCGGAGGTAGTAGTGCTGCACCTTCTTGACCTCGTTCCACTCGTGCTGGGCCGGGTCGAGGATCGGCTCCTGGAGTACGGGCGCCTCGCCGCAGTTGGTGACGATGTAGAGCCAGTAGCAGTCGCGGCGGTCCTCGGCGACGCGGCGCTCGTTGGGCGTCAGCAGAATCGTGCCCGTGGATGCCGACAGCCCCTTGACCTCGATCAGGCGCATCTCGCCCGAACGGGTGTCGAGGCTGGTCACGTCGTAGCCGAGGTTTCGGGCGCTGACATCGGCGACCCGGCAGCCACGGGCGCGCTCGTGCTCCATGACCACGTTCATGGCGATGGCCTCGGTTTCGAGGTTCTGCCGCAGGCGGGTCACCTCGCTCGAGGCGCGCTCGGGGTGCGGCATGACCAGGACGCTGGTGAGTCGCTCCACACCCTGCAGGGAAAGGGCGCTCTGGCGGCCCAGCTCCTCCCGGCGGCGCTCGCGGCGGGCGAGCAGCTCGGCGTGGCGGTTCTCGGCCTTGGCGAGGCGGCCCTCGGCGCCCTTCTTCCCCTCTTCCACGTCACCCGCGGCACGACCGAGCTCTTCATCCGTGCGTTGCAGGAGCTCGGTGAGAGACAGCTCGACATGCTCGGCAATCCGCTCGACCTCGCTGATGCGCTCCTCGCGGGTTTCCTCGAGGAAGGGCGTGAGCAGATGCTCCTGCAGCCAATCGACGGGCTCCGGGAGGGTGGCGACGGCGGGCAGCTCGCCGGGAGCCCCGGCCGGGGTGAAGTTGCCCAGGGCGGTGGCTTCGCGGAGTTGCGGGTCGCCGTCGGCGGTGACTTCGGCGGCGAACAGCCCCTCGTGCACGGTGATGCCCATCCCGTCCACGACGCGCGCCCGGTAGAAGTCGATGCGGGCAGGGTTCTCGTGGGAGAGGGAGTGGAAACAGGCCCCTTCGCCGAAGGGCTCTCGCGCACGCTCGCGTGTATGGCGGCGGATCGACTCGAACAGGGGATGGCCGGGCGTGACCCACTCGAGGTTGTGCGCCTCGGCGGTGTCGCGATCGGTGGAACAGCGCGGGTAGCGTCCAGCGAGCTCGGGGAGCTTCCAGTCATCCTCACGCTCGTAGCGGCGCAGGACACCGGGTGTGCGTGCGGGCTCGAAGGTGTGGGGCAAACTCCCGACGATCTTGAGCTCGAGGGGTACGAACTCGGCGGCATCTCGGATGAAACGGGCGATGCTCTCCGGAACCAGGCGGCGCTCCTTGGCCTGCGCGCGGCGCTCGATCAGCATTTCGAGGTTGAGCTTCTTGGCGGCCAGGCCCTCGAGCGCGTTCTGGCAGATGTTGCGGAAGCGGTCCTCATCCACATCCCGGAGCAGGCGCTCCTCCAGGTCGGCATCCCCCAGCTTGCCGGCGTAGTAGTCGCGCAGGACCCGTTCCACGTGGGATGACGGCAAGACCTCGCCGACGACATTGAAGACCGCGTCGTCATCGAGCGCGTTGCGGATCTCCTGCAACTTGTCGAGCAGGCGCTGGAGCACGCGGCCTTCGATGGTGTTGGTGGCGACGAAATTGAAGATCAGGCAGTCCTTGAGCTGGCCGTAGCGGTGGATGCGCCCCATGCGCTGCTCGAGGCGGTTGGGGTTCCACGGGATGTCATAGTTGAAGAGGATGTTGCAGCACTGCAGGTTGATGCCTTCGCCCGCGGCTTCGGTGGCCACGAGCACCTGGATCTCGCCATCGCGAAACTGCTGCTCGGTGTAGATGCGCGTGCCGGGCTCGTCACGGGACCCAGGCTTCATGCCGCCGTGGATCACGCCGACGCGAAAGCCCCAGGCCTCGAGGTTCTCGACCAGATAGAGGAGGGTGTCCTTGAACTCGGTGAAGAGAAGGAGTCGGCGCTCGGAGTGGTCATAGAATCCCTCGCTGTCCAGCAGATCCTTGAGCTTGCCGAGCTTGGCCTCGACCCCGCTCTCCTCCACGCCTTTGGCGGTGACCGCCAACTCGCGCAGCTCGGCGATCTCGTCGCGGACCATGTCGGCGTTGCCGGCCAGAGTGACCGCCTCGAGCATGCGTTCAAGCTGTTCGCGTTCCCCCTCCTCCATCTCCTCGAGCTCTTCCCAGTCGGGCAGGGTCGGAGGAGCGGCCTGCGCCAGCTCCTGGGCCTGCTTGAGCCCCTTCTCCAGGCGATTGGCCCGGTTTTCGAGGCTGCAGCGCATGGCTCGAGTACTGGATGCAAGCCGCCGCTGGTAGAGGGCCATCAGGAAGCCGACGGCCCGGGCGCGCGGGTTGTCGTCCTCCGCGGCGGCGCGGGTGCTCTGGCGCTTCACGAAGCGGGTGATCTCGCGATAGAGCTCGAACTCGTCCCCTTCGATGGAGAAATCGACCGTGTGGGGGATGCGCTTGGTGAAGATCTTGCGCGCTTCCCACGTGCCATCGTTGCTGCGCTCTGGAAAGTAGACCATCGCCTCCTTGGTTCGCCGCAGATAGAAGGGCGCCCGTTGATGGGTCATGGCCTGTTGGATGGATCGCACATCGGCGTAGGCATCTCGGTCCAGAAGCTGCAGGAAGAGCGTGAAGTTGACCGGATCACCACGGTGGGGGGTGGCCGTCATCAGGAGAAAATGGTCCGAGGTGTCCCGCAGCAGCTCGCCGAGCTTGTAGCGCAGGCTCTTGTGGGACTCGTCGCGCGCGGACATCCGGTGGGCCTCGTCCACGATGACCAGATCCCACTGGACCTGCCGCAGACCGGGGAGGATCTCATCTCGCTTGGCCAGGTCGAGCGAGGTGATGACCTTCTTCTGCTTCATCCACTGGTTGACGCCGAACTGGTCGCGCAGGTCGCCGCCCTTCAGGACGAGGAACTCCTCGTCGAACTTCTCCTTGAGCTCGCGCTGCCACTGGAAGGCGAGGTTGGCGGGGGCGACGACCAGGATCCGCTCCGCCAGGCCGCGGAGTTGCAGCTCGCGGATCAAAAGACCCGCCATGATCGTCTTGCCCGCGCCGGCATCGTCCGCGAGCAGGAAACGCACCCTGGCGAGCTTGAGCAGGTGATCGTAGACCGCCTCGAGCTGGTGCGGGAGGGGATCCACCCGCGAGATGGAGAGCCCGAAGTAGGGATCGAACTCCCAGGCGATCCCGAGCGCGTGTGCCTGAAGCCCGAGCCGGAGGAGATGACCGTCGCCGGAGTAGGCGAACTCCGATCCCTGGATCGTGAGCGTCGCCAGGTCGTCGGCAGTCAGCGTGACCTTGCGGAAGCGTTCCGTCCGGACACCGACAAGCCCGACGCTCCAGGATCCGTCGCTGCCCTGGCGGACGGTCTCCACCCTCATGGGTTCGTTGAACAACGGGCCGGTGAGAACTTGACCCTCTTGAATGGATTTCGCTCTGCTCATTCAGGGTCCCCTCTCTGGCTTTCCGCCACCGACTCACTCGTTCGGTAACGCAGCACGCAGCATGTGAGCATTGGCCAGCTCACGCCTCATGCGTCCAACACCGGATATCCTTTATGAGCCAGACCCCCTGCGGCTTGATGGCCCCTCGAATCGCTCGAATCACGGCCTCCGGCCGAGGCAGATCGTGCATGCAGTCCAAGGTCATGACCAGATCAAACGTCGGCTCCTTTGGTAGATCCTCGCCACCGGTCTGGACGTAAGTGACGTTGGTCAGTCCCAGGCGCTGACTCTCGGCCCAAGCCCTCCCGATCGCTTCCGGTGAGGGATCGTGGCCTCGGAAACAGGACATCGGGAACTCACGGGCCAAGCGGTGAATCGCCACCCCACACCCACACCCCACATCGAGGACCGAGGCGCCCGCCTCCAGCCGCTCGGTCACTCCGGCCATTCTTGAGAGAACCACCGGCAACATTTCATGGGCTGGTTCGGTCGAGCGCGCGATCATCCGGGCCACTTCCGGACCATGCTC